>NZ_JBFSUL010000065.1:0-27527 GCF_041467395.1 Vibrio sp. 10N.247.310.98
AAGGCCTAGGTTCACTAGACAGCGTTGAACTGCCAGAAGCGTTCACTTGTACACAAGATGGCTCTGACCCAGTATTCACCACCATTCAAGAAATCCAAGGTGAGGGCGCTACATCGCCATTCATCGATGGCTACCCATACATCACCGACGATGAATATTTCGTAAAAGGTGTGGTAAGTGCGGTAACAACAGGCCTAACTAAAGGCTTCTACCTGCAAGCACTTGAGGATGATTTCAACTCAAGCACTTCTGAGGGTCTATTTATTCATACCAACCAGTCGAGCTCAGAGCTAGTAGCCGGTGATGTAGTGTGTGTGGAAGGCAAGGTTCAAGAATACTACAGCCACACTCAGCTGAAAGTAGAAAACAACCAATGGCTAAAACAGGGCGAGCAGCAGGCACCTGAAGCTACGGCGATTGAAGTGCTAGACAGTGACGAGAACTTCGCTGCAACGCTTGAACGCTACGAAGGCATGTTGGTGAAAACAACCGAAGCGCTTGATATGCGTGTGACGCGTGCCTTTGGTTATGACTACGCAGGTCGTCGTAACAACATGGTACTGGCGCATGAGCGTATTAACATGCAGCCGAACCAGCTTTTCGCCGCGGGATCTGACGAAGCGAAGCAGCAAACTGAAGACAACGCAGACCGCCGTCTTTTCGTTGAAACCGATCAAAAAGCGGCTGATGGACAAGCCCCTTTCTACCCAGATTTTGGCCGCACTGATATCGACCAAGATGGTTCAACAGAAGATTACATCCGCATTGATGACACCATTGTTGGCCTAGAAGGCGTGCTGACTTACAGCTACGGTGAGTACCGTTTAATTGCGACTAACCAGATCTCGGCTGAAAACTATGTGCGTAACGATCCGCGTACCGACAAACCAGACATGGATGAAGGCGACCTACGTATTGCGACCTTCAACGTATTGAACTACTTCAACTCTCCATTTGGTGGCGACGCGAATCAGCACGGCAATAACCGTGGCGCGAACACCATCACTGAGTTTGAGATGCAGCAAGAGAAGATTGTGAACGCGATTCTTCGCTTAGATGCAGACATCATTGGCTTGATGGAAATTGAGAACAATGGCTTTGGTGAAGGCTCTGCCATTCAGCAACTTGTAAACCAACTGAATGATCGCATTGAGCGTAAGAAAGACCGTTATACCTTTGTGGCTGTCGACTCGAACGAAGACGGCGTAACCGACGAGATGGACTCTATTGGTACTGACGTTATCACAACGGGTGTTATCTACCGTAAGAAGGTGGTTAAGCTTAAAGACAGCCGTGTTATCGCGATGCCAAGCCAACAAGCACCAGAGGTGTTAGACGATTCAGGCAAGGTGATTGAAGACGGTAAGAACTACCAACGTGACTCATTGGCGCCAACCTTTAAAGTTAAAGGCACCAAAGAGAAACTCACCGTAGCGATCAACCACTTTAAATCGAAAGGCTCTAAGTGTTGGGAAGATGCTGCTCCGATTGAGCAGGGCGGCCAAGGCGGCGTTGATGCCGATAAGCAAGGTTCATGTGAGAACTTCCGTGTTGCTGCGGCGGTTGCATTAGGTGAAGCGCTCGATGGCATCAAAGGTCACAAAGTGATCCTGGGTGATATGAACTCGTACGGCATGGAAGATCCAATGCTGGTGCTAACCGATTACTCGGAAGAGAAATACGGCAAGCAGATCAAAGCAGCTCGTAATACCTACATTGATGGTGTTGAGCAGTTTGGTGATAGCGGTGCGGTGATTACGAAGAACTACGGTTATATCAATGCTGTGGCTCAAAAGCACCCAGACAGCTGGAGCTACTCATACAATGATGAAGTTGGCGCTCTAGACCACCTGCTGATCAGCGAAAGCCTGAAAGATAGGGTTGTCGATGCTACCGATTGGCACATCAATGGTGGTGAGTCGACGTTGTTTGACTACAACGAAGAGTACAAAGGTGACCTACCTAAGTACCAAGATCACTTCCGTTCATCGGATCATGATCCTGCCGTTCTTGAGCTAAGAGTAGGCGGTTCATTTGGCTTCGGTGCTCTTATGTCACTATTTGGCTTAGCAATGTGGCGTCGTCGTAAGTAGCTCAATCACAAATAGATTGGCTTGCCATACAAGTAAGCCAATTCAGATAACTTAGGGCTATCTGTAAACAATTAAGGTCAACTTAGGTTGGCCTTAATTATTGGCGAAATGCAGTTTCCACTTGCCTTTCGCCATGGGTATTGCACAATACCGCCCCTATATCTCTCAATCATTTAGTATTTAGCAAACGATTTCGACCCATGTTACTTATCATCGATAACTACGACTCTTTTACCTATAACTTGTATCAGTATTTCTGTGAGTTAGGGGTCACTGTGAAAGTTGTTCGCAACGATGAGATTGATATTGCGGGTATAGAATCGCTGAACCCTAGCCATCTTGTTATCTCTCCGGGTCCTTGTACGCCGAATGATGCGGGAATCTCTCTGCAAGTCATTGAGCACTTCGTGGGTAAGTTGCCGATCTTAGGTGTGTGTCTTGGTCATCAAGCCATTGCTCAAGTCTTTGGTGGTGAAGTGGTGAGAGCCAGACAAGTGATGCATGGTAAAACCTCTCCGATCCGTCATAACGGTAAGAGTGTTTTTCAAGGTCTCAATAACCCTCTGACTGTGACTCGTTACCACTCTTTAGTGGTGAAAAACGGCACATTACCAGACTGTTTTGAGCTGACGTCTTGGACGGAATTTGAAGATGGTAGCATGGATGAGATCATGGGTTATCAACACAAAACCTTGCCGATTGATGCCGTCCAATTTCACCCTGAATCGATTAAAACAGAGCAAGGACACCAGCTTCTCGCTAACTTCCTAGCACGCTGAGTGTTTAAATTTGACTCTTTCTCCGTCTAAATAAGCCAGTTTAACGTATTCCATTACCCGTTAAGCGTTTAAATTCGGGCGCTACGCGTCTTCATCCCTCTGACGCCGATCACTTTTTATAACATTTCTCCCTCGTCAGGCTAAGTTTTTAGCCTATGCAAAATTATTCGCGTTATTTCGTCTCGAACCCAATATACCGCAATGCCAGTAAGGCTTTGCTGTTGCTGGTTATACGTTTAGTTAAAAAAAGCTTCATAAAACAGATTGTTTGATGCATAAATAGTCATAGGTAGTGACGTTTAGCTGGTTGTTAGGGATGGCTAAAGAATAATCCACTATTGAAAAGGTTAATTAAATGTAAATATAATGCTGCAGCGGGATTATGGCGGGACAAAATATCTTTATCTCACTTATGAACCATTACGCTTATTTGCGAAGCTTGCGGTATCGAGAAGGAATGTACGATGACAGTGGAAAATAATGTAGAACGTAGTCTTTTTAATGAGGTGATGGTGCCTTGTTATAACCCAATGGAAATGATCCCGGTAAAAGGGGAAGGCGCACGCGTTTGGGACCAACAAGGCCGAGAGTATATCGACTTTGCTGGCGGTATCGCTGTGAGCTGCTTGGGTCACTGTCACCCAGCAATGGTGAATGCCGTTACTGAGCAAGCAAACAAGATTTGGCATCTGAGTAACGTGATGACCAACGAACCTGCACTGCGTCTAGCGAAGAAGCTAACCGACGTATGTTTTGCAGAAAAAGTATTTTTTGCCAACTCTGGTGCAGAAGCGAACGAAGCAGCACTTAAGCTAGCTCGTCGTTGGGCTGCGGATGTTCACGGTCCTGAGAAATCTGAAATCATTGCATTCAAACAAGGTTTCCACGGTCGTACTTTCTTTACTGTAACCGTTGGTGGTCAAGAAGCTTACTCAGATGGCTTCGGTCCAAAACCTGGCGATGTAACTCACCTACCTTACAACGATATTGCCGCTCTAGAAGCGCATATCTCTGATCGCACTTGTGCCATCATGATGGAACCTCTGCAAGGCGAGGGCGGTATCATCTCTCCAACGGCTGAGTTCGTGAATACGGTTCGTGAACTGTGTGACAAGCACAATGCATTGTTGATTTTTGATGAAGTACAAACAGGTAATGGTCGTACTGGTAACTTCTATGCTTACCAAGGTCTGGGCGTGACGCCAGACATTCTAAGCACAGCGAAGTCTCTAGGTGGCGGTTTCCCTATCGGCGCAATGCTGACGACGTCTGAACTGGCTACACACCTTAAGGTTGGTACGCACGGTTCTACATACGGTGGTAACCCACTGGCGTGTGCGGTAGCTGAAGCAGTGGTTGACGTAGTTAGCCAACCTGAGACTCTAGAAGGCGTAAAAGAGCGTGAAGCGCTATTCCGTGATGGTCTAACTAAGATTAACGACAAATACCAAATTTTCAGTGAGATTCGTGGTAAAGGCCTATTGTTAGGTGCTGCACTGAATGACGAATGGCAAGGGCGTGCGCGTGACGTATTAGTAGCAGCAGGCGAGCAAGGCCTAATGGTACTGGTTGCGGGTGCAAACGTGGTTCGTTTTACTCCATCACTGGTTATCACTAAACAAGAAATTGAAGAAGGTTTATCAAAACTAGACAAAGCAATCGCTACGCTAGTTTAGCCTGAGCGGCGTCATAGGAATGATCGCCATTAGAGCGATCTCATGACGTACTGCTAAAGGCCCAAGCTTCTGGTTTTGGGCCTATTTTGCATCTGGAGGGAATATTGATGCTAGTTGTTCGCCCAATAAAACTGTCTGATTACGATGCGCTGCACACCTGTGCAGTTGAATCAGGTCATGGATTCACATCTCTTCCGGTTAACGAAGAATTGTTAACTAACCGAATTACCCATTCTGAATACAGCTTTGCGAAAGCAGACGTGACCGAACCCGGTGATGAAGGCTATCTAATGGTGGGTTTCGACGCTGAAACTGGCGAAGTTGCTGGTACAACGGGTATCGAAGCTTCCATTGGCTGGGATGTGCCTTTTTACTCGTACCACATCAGTAAAGTGGTTCACTCTTCACAGCGCCTTAAAGTGAATAACGTGGTTAAGCTGTTGACGTTTGGTAATAACTACACAGGCTGCAGCGAAATTTGTACGCTGTTCTTACGTCCTGATTACCGCAAAGGCTTAAACGGTCGACTGATGTCTAAGTGTCGTTTCCTACTGATGGCTGAGCACCCAGAGCGTTTCTCAAAAACGATCTTTGCTGAGATGCGTGGTGTATCAGATGCGGAAGGCAATTCTCCTTTCTGGCAATGGCTGCAAGAACATTTCTTCTCGATTGACTTCACGCTTGCCGATTACCTAACCGGTATTGGTAAGAAAGGCTTCATTGCTGACCTAATGCCTAAGCTACCTATCTACGTGAACCTACTGAGCAAAGAAGCTCAAGCGGTGATCGGAGAGGTACATGACAATACGCGCCCTGCACTTAAGTTGCTGGAACGTGAAGGTTTCACCAACCGTGGTTATGTCGACATCTTTGATGCAGGCCCAACGGTTGAGTGTGATCTAAGAAACATCGAATCTGTACGTCACTCAATTCGAGCACAGGTTCAAATTGCAGAGCACTCTAGCTCTAAAGACTTCCTAATTGGTAATACCTCGTTTGAGAACTTCCGCGCAGTAGCCGCGAAAGGTGCGTATGACCAAGCAAGCGACACAGTGATTTTATCATCTGAAGTAGCGAGCGCTCTTGAAGTAAAAGAAGGCGAATTCGTTCGCATGTTGGCTCAGTAAGAGCGGCGATTATCTGTCGAAGATTTTAAGGATAGAAGTATGACTCAGTGGATAGCAGGACAGTGGGTGGCAGGTCAAGGTGACGCCATGACATCAGTAAGCCCATACAACAATGAAGTAGTGTGGCAGGGTGATAGCGCAACACCAGCGCAGGTTGAATCTGCAGTAGCAGCAGCTCGTGAAGCCTTCTTGGTTTGGAAAAAATTGAGCTTTGCAGAGCGTGAAGCGATCGTGTTGAACTTTGCTGAGAAGGTAAAAGAGAACAGCGAAGAGATTGCACAGATTATTGCAAAAGAGACGGGTAAACCGATTTGGGAAACTCGCACTGAAGCGGGCGCGATGGCAGGCAAGATCGCCATCTCTATCCGTGCTTACCACGAGCGTACAGGTGAAGCTTCACGTGAAGCGGCTGGCAACCAAATTGTACTTCGTCACCGTCCATTGGGCGTGATGGCGGTATTTGGGCCTTACAACTTCCCTGGTCACTTACCTAACGGTCATATTGTTCCAGCTCTGCTATCGGGCAACACCGTAGTATTCAAGCCTTCAGAGCAGACACCTTGGACGGGTGAATTCGCAATGAAGCTATGGCAAGAAGCGGGTCTTCCTGCTGGCGTAATCAACCTAGTGCAAGGCGCTAAAGAGACAGGTATCGCACTGGCTGATGCTAAAGGTCTTGATGGCGTGCTATTTACGGGTAGTGCGAATACTGGTCATATCCTGCATCGTCAATTCGCGGGCCAACCGGGCAAGATGCTGGCACTAGAAATGGGCGGCAACAACCCTATGGTGATCAGCGACCAATACGGTGATGCAGACGCAACGGTATACACTATCATCCAATCGGCGTTCATCAGTGCTGGTCAGCGTTGTACATGTGCTCGTCGCTTGTATGTGCCTGTTGGCGAGAAGGGCGATCTGCTACTCGATAAACTGGTCGCAGCTACGCAAAAGATTCGTGTCGATCAGCCTTTCGCGGAACCAGCTCCTTTCATGGGCCCTCAGATCTCTGAAGCTGCGGCTAAGTTCATTCTGGACGCACAAGCGAATCTGCAATCGTTAGGCGGTGTAAGTCTAGTAGAAGCAAAAGCGGGTCAAGCGGCGTTTGTTTCTCCGGGTATTATCGACGCAACCAACATTGCTGAGCTGCCGGATGAAGAGTACTTCGGTCCACTGCTACAAGTGGTTCGTTACCAATCGCTAGAGCAAGCGGTTGAGCTAGCTAACGACACTCGTTTTGGTTTGTCTGCGGGTCTTGTATCAACAGATGATTCTGAATGGGAATACTTCGTTGACCATATCCGTGCGGGTATTGTTAACCGTAACCGTCAGCTAACAGGCGCAAGTGGTGATGCACCATTTGGTGGTCCGGGTGCTTCAGGCAACCTACGCCCAAGTGCTTACTATGCGGCGGACTACTGTGCTTATCCTATGGCTTCAATGGAAGGCGGTGAAACTCAACTTCCAGCAACGTTTAGCCCGGGTATTGAGCTTTAATTTAGGCTAATGAGTCTTAGGCTCATGCGTTAAGCTTGAAATAGGGAAGTGGTGCTATCGCTTCCTTTTTCCATCACGCCCAACACCTAGATTGGGCGGTAGATAATAATAGAAAAGTATGTCACAGGCTGCTGACTCTGTGTCTCAGCCTCTCCCTTTCTAATCCAAATTACTAGCTTGCTAGAACCTCTGACAAGGAGTCACCATGACGCCCGATCTACTCTTTAAATCACTTTGGGACGATTACATTCAAAGGCTTTGTCCATCGGCTGAGAAAGTACATCACTTGCTGAAAGAAGACGAAGCTCTGATTAATGATCACATTGCACTGCGTACTTTCAATGTTGCTCCGCTAGGTATTGAAACATTGGCTAAGCCTTTCCTTGAGCTAGGTTATAAAGCGTGTGGCGATTACTTGTTTGAGAGTAAGAAGCTAGTCGCGAAGCATTACGAGCACCCAGATCCAAATCAACCTAAAGTGTTCATTAGTGAGTTGAAGGTCGAAGAGTGTTCAAGTGAATTACAACAGATCGTTGCTAAGTTAGTTGAGCAGGTTGATGCAAGCAAGTTTCAAGGTCATGAGTTCTTGTTTGGTGGTCGCCAATGGGATTTGAGCTTCGCTGATTTCCAAGTACTAGCTAAAGAGAGCGAATACGCATCTTGGCTAGTGGCTCATGGATATGGTGCAAACCACTTTACGGTAAGTGTGAACCAGCTGAATAACTTTGATGAAGTGCAGGCGGTGAATGACTACCTGAGCGAGTCAGGCTTCACGATCAATGCATCTGGCGGTCAGGTTAAAGGCTCTCCAGAGGTCTTATTAGAGCAATCATCAACAATGGCAGACAAAGTCCCAGTTTCATTTGTTGAAGGCAATGAGATGATTCCTGGCGGCTTCTATGAGTTCGCTAAGCGTTATGCGATGGTCAACGGTGAGCTTTACACAGGTTTTGTTGCAGCATCAGCTGACAAAATCTTTGAGAGCACCAACGGTTAACAAAAGGTACGAGCACGGACTTTGTCCTAGAGATTCGAGTACGCTTCGCTTCGAGGAAGTTTACAAATAGGATTCTGTGAGTTTTTATCGTATCTCGCATCTGCTCTCTGGGTCTTCAGAAAACAAAAAAGCCACCAAATTCGCATTTGGTGGCTTTCAAATTTTTGGCTCAGTTAATCGAGATTAACGAGTGCCGTATACCACGATAGTTTTACCGTGTGCAGAAATTAGGTTCTGCTCTTCTAGCATCTTCAAGATACGACCAACGGTCTCACGAGAACAACCAACGATCTGGCCAATCTCTTGACGAGTGATCTTGATTTGCATGCCGTCAGGGTGAGTCATTGCATCTGGCTGTTTCGCTAGGTTTAGTAGCGTTTGAGCGATACGACCTGTTACATCAAGGAACGCTAAGTCACCAACCTTTTGGCTAGTTACTTGTAGACGGTTTGCCATTTGCGCTGAAAGGCGCATTAGGATATCTGGGTTCACTTGGATAAGTTGACGGAATTTCTTGAAAGAAATTTCAGCTACTTCACAAGGAGATTTTGCACGAACCCATGCAGTACGCTCTTGGTCTTCTTCGAAGAGGCCAAGTTCACCAATGAAGTCACCTTGGTTTAGGTAAGAAAGAATCATTTCCTTACCTTCTTCGTCTTTGATAAGAACTGCCACAGAACCTTTAACGATGTAGTACAAGGTTTCTGCCTTTTCACCAGCATGAATCAAAGTACTTTTTGAAGGGTACTTATGAATATGACAGTGTGAAAGGAACCACTCTAATGTTGGATCGGTTTGGGGTTTACCTAGAACCATAATATCTTACTTCCTCTGCAGGGTATGCTTGCCGCTTTCCGTATTTTAGCTAAGCCTGGATTGACTTGTAGGATAAGAGCACTCGTTGAGCGCTGCAAGCTATCTTGTGTTTCGTTTAAGAATAGTATCCTTTTTCAGGTACTATTTCTTGATTTTAATCGTGACCAAGCTACGATTTTTTACGCAAAATTGTGCACATGATCACGGTATGAAAAGTAATCAACCAGAATGGCGTCTTGTTAGCCTATTTTTCCGGTTTCGATGAGCTGTTGTAGGATGGGCCTTACAATGAGCTCCATAGCAAAACTCATCTTGCCGCCTGGCACCACAAGCGTGTTGTGGCGTGACATAAATGAGCCATCTATCATAGCCAGAAGGTAGGGGAAATCGACGTTTTTGATGCCACGCAAACGTATAACCACGAAGCTTTCGTCTAAACTTGGAATCCCTTTAGCGTTAAGTGGGTTCGATGTATCTACGGTTGGGACACGCTGAAAGTTGATGTGAGTACGCGAAAATTGTGGGGTGATGTAATTAAGGTAATCATCCATTGAGCGAACAATGGAATCCATTACTGCTTCGCGTGAGTGGCCACGATCGCGTGTGTCACGAACGAATTTTTGGATCCACTCAAGGTTGACGATTGGCACCATGCCGATCAGCAAGTCGACGTGTTGTGAGACATTGATGTCGCCATCTACCACGCCACCATGAAGACCTTCGTAGAACATCACATCGGAATTTTCGGGGATCTCTTGCCATGGCGTAAAGGTGCCCGGCATTTGATTGTAAGGCACGGCTTCATCGAAGGTGTGTAGGTAGCTTCTTACTTTACCTGTACCTTCGTTACCGTATTTACGGAAGAACTCTTCTAATGCGCCAAAATCGTTGGCTTGTGGACCAAAGTAGCTGATGTGCTTACCTTGCTCGCGCGCTTTACGGATCTCGACATCCATCTCTGGGCGAGTGAAGCGATGGAAACTATCCCCTTCAACCCAAGCGGCCTTCACGTCCATCATATTGAACATTTTACGGAAGGCTTCTGAGGTGGTGGTGGTGCCGGCTCCAGATGAACCCGTCACCGCAATAATTGGATGTTTAGCGGACATGACAACCCTTGTCTTTTGAGTAACTTACTTGTTAGCAATCGTTTACCACTATAACACGGCTCCTTTATGAGCGCAGCTTAGAAGCGTTTTGTGACTTGAATATCAACGGTTTCATGGAGCTCAGAAAACACAATGCTGACTTCTCCTGAAGCTAATTGATGTTTCACTTGATCAATCTTGTTTTGCAGTGAAACCTCTACGTCGCCGTAGTCTGTGCCTTCACGCAGCACGAACTCTTTGATGAGGTTTTCCAGTGTCTCTGGCGCAATGTCTTGCCATGGGATGATCATAAATACTTCTCTCTTTTATGTTCATAAATAGGTTTATTGATGTAGAAATGCGTGTGCTTAGTATTGTTTTACTTCTATTTACTAAGGCTCGGTCATTATGCCGAATCTTGGATACTTTCATAGTAGGCAGGCAAGGCTTCTTCTAACCAAAACCTTGGCTTGAGTGTACTGCCAGTAATAAACCCAACATGGCCGCCTTTTTGAAACAGTCGATAATCGATGTTATCGGGCAGAACAAATTTTGGGATCACATCATCGGTCATGAAAGGGTCGTCTTTGGCATGAATGATCTGAGTCGGTAGTTTGATCTTATTGAGCTTAGGCAGCGCAGAACATTGCGCATAATAATCTTGGGCATTTTTGAAGCCGTGCAGAGGCGCAGTGATTCGCTCATCAAACTCATACAGTTTGGTGATGTTCTTGATGGCTTCAGCGGTGATGCCAAGTTTTTCCTGCAGCAGGTTAACCTTTTTTAGCGCATTCGATTTTAGAGAGTTGAGCAGGTACTTCTTATAGAGCTTGGAGAAACCACGCTCAATACGACTAGAGCAACACGCTAAGTCAAAAGGAGCAGATACGATGGTCGCCGCCGACAGCAATGGGTCGTCTGCGTACTCAGCCAAATAGTTCGCCAGCATGTTTCCACCTAAAGATATGCCAACCGCAACCTTAGGGTTATTCGGAAACTGGGCGTGCAGGTGTCTTAGAAAAAAGCGCGCATCTTCGACTTCACCTGAATGGTAAGCGCGAGCCAGGCGATTGGGTTTTCCGCTGCAGCCTCTGAAGTGCATCATCACGGACAACCAACCATCTTTAGCAAACGCATTCATTAATCCATTGGCATAAGGGCTCTCAAAGCTACCTTCTAAACCGTGGAATAGAACGAATATCGGCTTGCTACTGCGATCATTTTTATTTGAGGTGTCACCGTCTGGTGATTCGCTCCAAGCAAGATCAAGAAAGTCACCATCGGGTGTTTCTAAGGTTTGCCAGTGAGGATGAAACAGCGCCTGCTTCCTAATAAACCGTGGCACTAAGGTTTGTAAGTGCGGATTAGAGAGACCAGCAGCTGCGGTAAATATTGTCATAAAAACGATCCATGCTTCTTTATACGGGTTTTGATAACGTGTTGAGTTTGTAACGAAACGCCCACGTTTTTATTTGAGCTTGGTTGATTCTCGGCATAAGCGCAAGGCTTCACTTATACGAGATACAAAAACAGGCTATGGGTAACCGTTTGAATAATATCAAGGTTAAGCTTGGATCTTGATTGAATAAAAGGGAAAGAGAATGAGCTAGGGCTGTGGTGCTGGTTCAGAAAAAGCGTCGTAGAGGTTTTCAGCCCCTAATAAACGACAGTACTGAAAAGTGAGCGGTGATTGCTGGTTAGCGTACAGTTGTAGGGAGTTTATACAGTCGACCAGATCGGACTGTTGTTGCTTTTCAAGCTGTAACTCAAACTTTAGCGCTTCACGGTATAGAGAGTCGACAACGTGTGCTTTGAGATGTTTACGTAGCTCTCGATAGCTATGAAGCAGGGTTTCAGAGCGGCTTAAACACTGTTGAACTTTATGCCACTCTTCTTCAGCAAAAGACAATTGCTGCTCATCAAGCCATTTGAGAAGCAGCAGTAGATTGACGTTGCCGTGGAACTGGTTTTGCAAAGCTAAGCACGCATCCTTTACACCGCGCACACTGTAATACTGAAGGCTAAATTGCCATAGTCGTTCCAGTGTTAGTGATATTGGGGCGTGCTCTGGACTCATAAGCTATCCATATCCTGTTCCATCTGCTCAAGCTCTTCTTGAGTGGACATCCAATCCATTTCAACTTCTTCTAGCTGTGACTTACTGCTCGCTTGGAGAGCGAGTACTTTATTCAGTTTAGCCTTATTTTCAGCTTCATACAGTGAAGTGTCGGATAATTCTTGTTCGGCTTCTTCAAGAGCCTGCGTTAACTTATCCATCTGCTTTTCAAATTGAGTGAGCTTTTTACGAAGTGGTGCCGTCAGTTTACGGAACTCGGCTTCTTTTCGTTTCTGCTCTTTTTTCGCTGCTGCACTGTTGGCGCCGTCTTTTGCTGGTGCCAATGCTTGTGCTTCTTTGCGCTCAACTTTCTGCTGTTCGGTTAGCCACTTGTAGTAATCGCTTAAGTCACCATCAAACGGTGCTACTTGGCGGTCGTGTACAAGGTATAAATCATCGGTAGTCGCACGCAGTAGGTAACGGTCGTGCGATACGATAACCATTGCGCCTTCAAATGTCTGCAGGGCAAAAGTCAGCGCTTGACGCATGTCGAGATCCAAGTGGTTGGTTGGTTCATCGAGTAGCAACAGGTTTGGTTTTTGCCATACCAGTAGCGCTAATACTAAACGCGCTTTTTCACCACCTGAGAAGGGTGCTACTTTATCAAGTGCTTTTTCACCTTGGAAACCGAAGCTACCTAGGTAATCACGCAATTGTTGCTCGGTGTGTTTAGGGGCAATCTGCATCATGTGCTGCAGCGGTGTTTCTTCTGGGTGCAACGTTTCTAACTGGTGCTGTGCAAAGTAACCAATCTTAACGCCTTGCGAATAACTCAGTTCACCGCCTTGCTGTTTCAGTTCGCCAGAAAGCAGTTTAATCAGTGTTGATTTACCAGCGCCATTTCGGCCAAGCAAACCAATACGACTGCCCGGTACTAGGTTCAAGCGAATCTTTTCTAGAATCAGATTGTCATCATAGCCCGCTGATACTTCATCCATCATCATGATTGGGTTTGGTAGTGCGTCTGGTTCTCTAAATTCAAAGCTGAATGGGTTATCAAACTGAGCAGGCAGCACTTGTTCCATTTTCTCTAGCGCTTTAATACGGCTTTGCGCTTGGCGAGCCTTTGAAGCTTTGTAACGGAAACGGTCAATGTAGCTCTGCATGTGAGACATCTGTTTCTGCTGCTTTTGGTACATCGCTTGTTGCAGAATCAGTTTTTGCGCTCGTTGGGTTTCGAACGATGAGTAGTTACCCGTGTACTCATTGAGCTGTTGGTTTTCAACGTGCACGATGCGGTTGACGATAGGGTCTAAGAAGTCTCTATCGTGCGAGATAAGCACTAGCGTGCCAGGGTAGCTTTGTAACCAACGCTCTAGCCACATTACTGCGTCTAAATCCAAGTGGTTGGTAGGCTCATCGAGTAGCAGTAGGTCACTGCGACACAGTAGGGCTTGCGCTAGGTTCAAACGCATACGCCAACCACCTGAGAATTGAGTCAGGTTCCATGTCATTTGTTCTTGGCTAAAGCCTAGGCCATCCAGTAACTCGGCAGCACGTGCCTTTATGCTGTAACCACCAATGGTTTCAATCTTGCCGTGGATCTCTGCTACCAATGTGCCATTGTCGGCTTGTTCAGCTTTCTCTAGTTGATCTTCAAGGCCGCGGTATTCACGGTCGCCATCAATCACGTATTCAATTGCTGTTCTTTCTAATGCAGGTGTTTCTTGAGCAACCCAAGCCATTTCCCAATGGGCTGGTTTACTGAATGAACCCGCATCAATAGACAGTTCGTCCTTAATTAAGGCGAATAGCGTAGATTTACCACAGCCGTTTTTACCAACCAAACCGATCTTGTCGCCAGGGTGAAAAGTCGCAGATGCTTGGTCGAGGAGTGGCTTACCGCCGCGTAGCAATTGAATATCAGAGAAAGTAATCATAATTGAAATAGCATAGAAATTAGAGGTGAACAGACGCCTGCATAGTAGGCTGAAACCAGATAAAAGTCGATCACAATGCAATTTGCGTTATGATGCCAATAACATATTAATAACTTTTGCTTAAATTCTTGTGGCCTTGCCACCGTTTAGCCCTCAAAGGAATGTTTCAAAGGAATGAGTAATACTCCCTCGACAGACAAAGTCATGCCAAAGGTGTTGATCATCTACGCGCACCCAGAGCCGCAAACCTCTATTGCTAACCAGATGATGGTTAAGAAGGTAGAGTCGCTCGGTCATGTCAAAGTTCATGATCTCTACGCCATCTACCCAGACTTCTTTATCGATGTGCCTTATGAGCATGAATTGCTCCTTCAATACGATGTGATCGTGTTTCAGCATCCTCTGTTTATGTATTCCTGCCCTTCATTGTTAAAAGAGTGGTTTGATCGCGTGTTAGGCAAGGGTTTTGCGTTTGGTGAGCAGAGCGCACTTAAAGGCAAACACTGGCGCAGTGTGATTACTACCGGTGGTAAAGAAGAGGCGTTTGGTGCCGCAGGCTATAATAAATATCCATTACAAGAGATCTTGCAACCATTCGAGCTTACCGCTGCTTTGTGTCAGATGAATTGGATATCCCCTTTGGTTTTACACTGGGCACGAAATGTCTCCGATATGACGCGTTACCAACACGCCGAAGCGTATCGAAATTGGTTGCGAGACCCGCTACAAGATATAGGAGCAGATGATGGCTCTGACTAATGATTTTCTACAAAGTAGCGTTATATTTTTAGCGGCTGCTGTGGTTGCGGTTCCTATCGCACAGCGCGCCGGTTTGGGTTCAGTACTTGGTTACTTATTAGCGGGTGTCGCTATTGGCCCATGGGGGCTTGGCTTAATCAGTGATGTCGAAGCGATTCTACACTTCTCCGAATTCGGGGTGGTACTGCTGCTCTTCTTGATTGGTCTCGAACTTAATCCGAAAAAACTGTGGCAGATGCGAGCCCCCATTCTCGGGTTGGGCGGCGCGCAAGTGCTGATCACCACTCTAATTATTACCGCCATCGCCTGTCTATTTGGATTAACTTGGCAAACCAGTCTCGTGATAGGTATGGGTTTGGCGCTGTCTTCGACTGCGATTGCCTTGCGTGTTATTGAAGAGCGAGAGCTCGACGGCAAAGAAGCAGGGCAGTCGGGCTTTGCAGTACTGCTTTTCCAAGATATCGCTGTTATTCCAATGCTAGCAATGTTGCCTCTACTTGCGGGTAATACCGGCGGTAGCTGGGCTGACATGCTGTGGATGCTGGGTGGCGTGATTGGCCTACTGGTCGGTGGCCACTTCTTGTTGAGACCACTTTTCCGATACGTAGTGATGAGTGGTGTGCGTGAGTTATTCACCGTTGCAGCGCTGTTACTTGTGATTGGTATTGCCGTGATCATGCAACAGATTGGCTTATCGATGGCATTAGGTACCTTCCTTGCGGGCGTGCTTCTGGCTGAAAGTGAATACCGACACGAGCTTGAGATCGCGATTGATCCATTCAAAGGTTTACTGCTTGGTCTGTTCTTTATCTCTGTGGGTATGGCGGTAAACCTAGGTCTACTGGCAGAAAGCCCATTCGCAATACTTATTGCAGTGTCGTCGCTAGTCGTATTGAAAGGTTTGGTGCTGTATGCGCTGGCTCGTATCTTCGGCACTCAAGCTAAAGCACGCAGCCGAATGGCGATGATCCTTAGCCAAGGTGGTGAGTTCGCTTTCGTTATTTTTACTGCGGCGAGTGCTCAAGGCATCTTAAGTGGCGAACAAGTGTCGTTCTTACTGGTGGTTGTGAGCCTTTCTATGGTGACCACGCCATTGATGCTTAAACTGCAAGACCGATTCTTTGCACGTCAGCTTAATCAAATCAGTGAAAGTGCGATGTCTTCGGATGTGGTTGATCGCAGCCCTCGAGTGATTATTGCGGGCTTTGGTCGTTTTGGTCAGATCATTGGTCGTCTGATGTATGCCAACAAGATTCGTATCACTGTCCTTGAAAGTGATGCCAGCCAAATACACATCCTTAGAAAGTTCGGCTACAAGGTGTTTTACGGAGACTCGACTCACCTAGAGCTATTACGCGCAGCCGGTGCTGATAAAGCAGAGGCGATTGTGTTGTGTACTGACTCCCCAGATGAAATCATGAAAACCGTCGATTTATGTAAGCAGCACTTCCCACGCTTAAAGATCTTGGCGCGTGCACGAAGCCGTGTTGAAGCGTATCAACTACTTAACCACGGTGTGAGTAACTATTCGCGTGAAACCTTCCTTGGAGCATTGGATTTAGGTCGTCAAACATTGACTGAACTTGGCATGCATCCATATAAAGCGAAGCGAGCAGAAGCACACTTTAGAAAGTTGGATAATGGTATGCTGAAAGAGTTGCTGCCTCAGCATAACGAAGATGCCGAGTTAGCCCAAAGAGCGAAAGAGGCTCGTAAAGAACTTGAAGAGATCTTTGGACACGAGATGGAAAACGATCACCAATCTCGAAACTATTGGCAGTAGCTTGAAGTGATAACTCATGCTTGAGCTTAGAAATAGAGCTTGGGCATAGAAATAACAGACTATAGAACTAACCTAATAATAAACGCGGTCTCTGCTTAACTTATCAATAAAGTGAGTGGGAAGAACCGCGAATCCAGAGCAGTAAAGGATATGAACGTGAAACAGAAAAAACGCTTTATCGCAGGGGCAAGCTGCCCAAGTTGCAACACTCAAGACACACTCCGTTGGTGGATTGAAAATAATATCGAGCTGGTGGAATGTGTCGATTGTGACTTCACAGAACAGCGTAAACCGAAAACTGTAGAGAAATCTGAACACGCGAATCAAGAAATGATCGGTATTTTTAAGCCAGAATGATTGAGTTTCGTTAATTGATCCCCATAATATCCCGGTACAGAATTTTTCCTAAGCTCAACTGTTCGAGCTTAGTCCAAACCTCCTTGGAGCTCTCATGAAAATTGAAAAGAACGTAGTAGTTAGTGTTGCATATCAAGTGAAACTTGAAGATGGCGTAGTAGTTGACCAATCAACTGCAGAAGCTCCACTAGATTACCTTCACGGTCACAACAACCTAATTACAGGTCTTGAAAAAGAGCTTGAAGGCAAAGTAGCTGGCGACAAGTTCTCTGCAACTGTTACTCCAGAAGACGCATACGGCGAACACAACGACGCACTAGTTCAACGTGTTCCTGCTGACGTATTCCAAGGTGTTGAGCAAATCGAAGTTGGCATGCGTTTCCTAGCGGATACTGACCAAGGTCCAATCCCAGTTGAAGTTACTGAAGTAGATGGCGACGAAGTTGTTGTTGATGGTAACCACATGCTAGCTGGCCAAACTCTAACGTTTGACGTTGAAGTTGTAGCGGTTCGTGAAGCGACTGAAGAAGAAGTTCAACACGGTCACGTACACCAAGAAGGCGGCTGTGGCGGTCACGACCACGATCATGACCACGAAGGCGGTTGCTGTGGTGGCGAAGGCCATGACCACGGTGAAGAGAAAAAAGACGGCTGCTGCGGCGGCGGTAGCTGTGGTTCTCACTAATACCGAATTAACGGTTTAGTTTAAGAATCTTGAAAGCCTCCCTTGTGGAGGCTTTTTGCGTTTAGGAGTCTCGCTTTTTGACCTCGCTTTTCTCTACCAAACTAAGTGTCCGCAAATCTAAGCATTCGTAAAAGTTTGGTTTTCGTTATCAGACATCGAACCATGGATGTGGTATTGATAGCACAACATTATAAGACGACGTCAGTGGAGAGTTTGTATGTCACAGCCTTTTTCAATTGCCATTCATGGTGGTGCAGGAACCATCTTGCGCGAGCAAATGAGCTATGAATTAAAAGCGGGTATTACCGAGGCTTTGGAAAAATCGGTTTTGGCTGGTTATCAAATATTGCAATCGGGTGGTGATGCTCTGGATGCGGTAGTGGCATCGGTTAAGGTGATGGAAGACAGCCCGCACTTTAATGCCGGTAGGGGCTCTGTTTTAACGCATGATGAATTTGTTGAGATGGACGCTTCTGTGATGCATGGCCGCGAAATGGATGCAGGTGCTATTGCAGGCGTTCGCCATATCAAAAACCCAATTGAGCTTGCACGTGATGTGATGCGGAAAAGCGACCATGTGTTGCTGATTGGTGAAGGTGCCGAGAAGTTTGCGTTTGAGCATGACTACACCTTTACCGAGCAAGACTACTTCTTTACTGAGCGCCGCTATGACCAACTTCAGTCGATGAAAGAGAAAGGCATCTTTGCTCTGTCTGAAGCGAAATATGATCAGCAGCAAGCTGAGAAATACCCTGACGATAAAAAGTACGGCACGGTTGGTGCGGTCGCATTAGACCAAGCGGGTAACTTAGCGGCAGCAACCAGTACCGGTGGCGTGACCAATAAGAAATACGGTCGTGTGGGTGACTCTCCGATCATTGGTGCAGGAACCATCGCTGAAAATGGCAATGTTGCCGTCTCAACAACCGGGATGGGTGAGTTCTTCCTACGTAAAATGGTCGCCAGTGATGTCGCAGCACGAATGCGTTATCTGAAAGAAGATGTGCACACCGCTTGTGAAACGATCATTCAAGGTGAATTGAAAACCATGGGTGGAGAAGGTGGCTTGATCGCTATCGATGGCCAAGGCGATATACATTTTGGTATGAACAGCTCAGGAATGTATCGTGCAAGCGTTGATACTCAAGGTCGTGTTGAAGTGAAGATTTATGCCGACGACTAAGTTGGTATCGGCTTAATTGGCTTTAGCTTATTCACTGAGATGAAATAAACAAAAGGGCGACAGATAAGTATCTGTCGCCCTCTTAGTTTTCTATGTCCCGTCCTGAAATGTGTTTACACATTGAGGACGAGAAACTAACGATATGCGTCGTTAGATTTAATTGGTTATTTTGAACCGCACTTAATAGTGTGGAGGTGGCGTCTCTTCTGATGCGTCAGCTAGATTAGAGCCATCCATATTTTTTACTTTGCCAACCACGAACTTCATCTGATCTTGCATTCTCGTGATTAACATTTGTTGTTGGCTAAGCGCTTCATTGAGTTCTTCAATGGTCTGTTCTTGGAAAGCTAGCTGACACTCTAGGTCATTTACGCGGCTTTCTAGTTGTTCAACTCGCTTTTCTGTCATCGTTCTTAATCCACATTCCAAGCTTGGGCAATGCCCGCAGAGGTGCCCGATATCACACGGTTCTTATCATCAAAGGCTGCATCATACACTACCGCACGGGGAGGGCGAGCATCTTTTAATGGCTCAGCATCGTGGCGAGAAATTCGCTTGCCATCCTGAGTATTCCACACACTCACTTGGCTGGATGGTGTGCCCGTCACCAACATACTGCCGTCATCAGAAAAACGCGCACTCGAGAAAATCAACTGTCGAGACCAGCTTTGCAATTGCGCTTGAGGTTCGCCCGTTTCAAGATCCCAAATCATCGCTTGATTGCCGCCATCAGAGGTAAAAGCCAGTTCACCATCGCGTTGTAGCGCGACTCGTACTACTCTTTGTTCATGCTCAAAGGTGCGCAACACCAAGCCCGACTCGGTATCCCAAAGGTAAGCTTTGTAGTCGTTGCCGCCTGATAATGCGTAGCGGCCATTAGAAGAGAGGGAGACTGAATTCACTTTTTCTCGGTGAGCAAGGAACTCAAGACGGCGTCCGGTGACTAAGTCCACATAGATCGCTTTGCCATTAGACAGGCCAAGCAATACTTTTTCACCATTGCTAGAGATATCGACATCGCGAATTAAGCCATCGGAGATAGACCAAAGCCCTTGTGCTTGAGTCCAAGATAAGTCCCAAACGGCGAAGTTCATCTGGCTTGCGGTAATGGCAAAGCGGCCATTGTCCGAGATACGGATACGCGATACTTGGTTTTCTAATTGATCTTGTGGGCCGAGTTGAGCTAACTCTTTGTTTTCGGCAAGGTCCCAAAGCAATAGTTGTTTTTTCTGAGAGTAGAGCAGGGCGAAGCGTCCATCTCTGCTAAGGGCAAAGCTGGTGGCACCATTGGGTTCAATTTCCCAACGTTGCTCATCATCTTGGAAGAAAAAACATCCATTTAACAAGGCGATGACAATTGTACATAGCAATGAGTGGAAAAATATTCGCATCACATCTAATAATCCGGTTTGTGTCGAAAGACATATGACTAGTATATTGTTATAACTAACGTATTCACACCAATCTAATCATTAGATTTGTGCACAATAACCAATGGCTTGGCCATTAATTGGAGAATTCAATGAAATCAGTTTTAAAAGTATCACTGCTTGCCGCAACGGTTATGCTAGCAGTTGGTTGTCAGAAAGAAGAACCAAAGGCAGAAGCTCCACAGGTTGAAGAAGTTAAAGTTGAAGCAGTAAACTTTAAAACAGAAGACGACAAAGCGGCATACGCAATCGGCGTATCTTTCGCTAACTACCTAAGCACAAGCATTGATAAGCCAATCGAGCTAGGTATTAACCTAGACAAAGATATGGTTCTTCAAGGTATCGAAGACGTATTCGCAGAGAAAACTGCACTGAACGAAGAAGAAACTCGCGCAGCTCTTGAAGCTCTAGACAAGCGTGTTGCTGAAACTATGCAAGCACAAGCGGCAGAGAAATCAGCTGAAACTAAGAAAGCAGGTGATGACTTCCGCGCTGAGTTCGCAAAGACTGAAGGCGTAGAGCAAACTGAATCTGGCCTACTTTACCAAGTAATGACAGCTGGCGAAGGCGCTTCTCCAAAAGACACTGATACTGTTCAAGTTCACTACAAAGGTACGCTAACAGACGGTACTCAGTTCGACAGCTCTTACGACCGTGGTGAACCAGCAACATTCCCACTTAACCGCGTAATCCCAGGCTGGACTGAAGGCGTACAACTGATGCAAGTTGGTTCTAAGTACAAGTTCGTTATCCCGCCAGAGCTAGCATACGGTGAGCAAGACACACCGACTATCCCTGCTAACTCAACGCTAGTATTCGAAGTAGAACTACTAAACATCGATAACGCTGAAGCAGCTCCTGCACAGTAATATCGGTTAAAAGCCTCGTACTAAAATACGTTGATTGAATAAAAAGCCTAACTTTGAGTTAGGCTTTTTTTATGATTTGAAGATGAGTATTTGATTTTTAAACTTGTTCTAAATCACTAGTTGCAATGTTAGCTAGGTGTGCAATTAAAATTTTCTGATAAACTTACATAAATTTGTTGATTTTTCACACGAAGGTAAGGAATAAGTGACTACTACAGAAACAGTCAATGCAGATGTGTTACTTGAAATGGAATCAGTCCACGTTATGCCATTCAGTGAACACGATAAAATCATTCTAAGATCTTATGAGGCCGTTGTTGACGGTATTGCGAGCCTTATTGGTCCGTTTTGTGAAATCGTTTTGCACTCTTTAGAAGACCTCAATACTTCTGCGATTAAAATTGCCAACGGCGAAAATACAGGTCGTCAGGTTGGCTCGCCGATCACCGATCTTGCATTGAAGATGCTAAAAGATATTGAAGGTTCTAAGCGTAACTTCTCACGTTCATACTTCACTCGCGCTAAAGGCGGAGTGTTGATGAAGTCGATCACGGTTGCTATCCGCAACGGTGAAGACCGAGTGATTGGCCTACTGTGTATTAACGTGAATCTAGACGCGCCATTCTCACAAGTGCTGCAATCGTTCATGCCTACACAAGACGCAGACGAAGCCGCATCATCGGTTAACTTCGCTAGTGACGTTGAAGAACTTGTCGACCAAACGGTTGAACGCACCATTGAAGAAATTAACGCTGACAAATCGGTATCGAACAATACTAAGAACCGTCAGATCGTGATGGAGCTGTACGACAAAGGTATTTTCGATATTAAAGACGCGATCAACCGCGTTGCTGAGCGACTGAACATCTCTAAGCACACCGTGTACCTATACATCCGCCAACGTAAAACAGAGGATGAAGAGGGTTGCTAAGCTATACACTCCTAGTGAATGGGCCAGTTTATGGCTCACAGTCAGCAAGAAGTGCCTACCAGTTTGCCGTGGCTCTGATTAAACAGGGCCACAAACTTCACAGTGTGTTCTTCTATCAAGATGGCGTCAGTAACGGCTCAGACCTTACCGTACCGGCTAACGATGAATTTGATTTAGCTTCTGCTTGGCAAAAGCTGGCTGATGAACACGATGTTAGCCTTGAAACCTGTGTGGCAGCTGCGCTAAGACGCGGAGTGATTAGCTCTGAAGAAGCAGAGCAACATCAACTAAGTGCCTCTAACCTAGCCACTGGATTTACTCAAGCCGGATTAGGAAGCTTATCGGAAGCGCTACTAACGCAAGATAGGGTTGTGCAGTTTTGAGAAAGTTAGCCTTTATATTTAACAGTTTCCCTCATACGACCGCTGCGGGTAGAGAAGGGTTAGACGCCCTGCTTGCTGCGTCCGCATATATTGAAGACATTGCCGTGTTCTTTGTTGGCGATGGCGTGACACAGCTTCTCAAAGCGCAGCAGCCCGACGAAACACTATCGCGTGACTACATCTCTGCATTCAAACTTATGGACCTGTACGACATCGAACAGGTGTATGTGTGTCAGCGTAGTCTGAGTCAGTTTGGTCTTTCAGCAGACAACCTGCTGATCGATGTGACCACCGTTGAAGCCGACGAGTTAACGCAGAAGTTAGCTCAGTGCCAACAGATACTGACTTTCTAGGGGACGCTATGCTTCATATTGTAAAATCAGTCGACAAACTTAAACTCGCATTGACCTATTCTCAGCCACAAGATCAGTATCTTTTGGTGGAAGATGCGGTGTATGTTTGCCTTCCCAATCATGAGTTATTCACTCAAATCTGCGCAGTAGAGCAGGTGTCGGTGTTAAAACCAGATCTCGATAGCCGAGGTTTACAACTACTTGTCTCAAGTACCATTGATCAAGTTGACTTCGATGGCTTCGTTAAACTGACGGTTTTGAACGACAAATCAGTCACTTGGTAGCTGTGTTTTATCAGTTTGGTTAAAAGCAGACCATCCTGAGCTCTAGACGGCTAAAAAAGATCTGTATATTTCTTGACACACCTCCCACTGCTGAATAGAATTTTGCGTCCCTAATTACGACTTGTGATTAGGGATAGATTTTTCACAAAGCTTACTTTCAAGTAAATTTCAGGAGCTAGTTAATGGCAACTATTAACCAGTTGGTTCGCAAACCTCGTGTAAAGCAAGTTGTTAAAAGCAACGTGCCTGCACTAGAAGCGTGCCCACAAAAACGTGGTGTATGTACTCGTGTTTACACTACTACACCTAAAAAACCTAACTCGGCACTACGTAAAGTATGTCGTGTACGTCTAACTAACGGTTTCGAAGTAACTTCGTACATCGGCGGTGAAGGCCACAACCTACAAGAGCACAGTGTTGTACTAATCCGTGGCGGTCGTGTAAAAGACCTTCCGGGTGTTCGTTACCACACTGTTCGCGGCGCACTTGACTGTGCTGGCGTTAACGACCGTAAACAAGGTCGTTCTAAGTACGGTGTGAAACGTCCTAAGTCTTAATTGATTCTCTTTTTTAAAAAGAAATCGTTAAGTAAGGCCAAACACTATTTTATTTATTATTCTGAAAAGTTTTGGAAAAAACCTGAAGAAGACAACGGAGAATATCCATGCCACGTCGTCGCGTAATAGGTCAGCGTAAGATCCTTCCAGATCCTAAGTTCAAATCTGAATTGCTGGCAAAATTCGTTAACATCCTTATGGTTGACGGAAAGAAATCTACTGCAGAAAAAATCGTTTACACTGCACTAGATTCAATGGCTGAGAAGTCTGGTAAAGACCACTTAGCTGTATTTGAAGAAGCTCTTGAAAATGTTCGCCCAGCGGTAGAAGTTAAATCTCGCCGTGTAGGTGGTTCAACTTACCAAGTACCTGTAGAAGTTCGTCCGGTTCGCCGTAACGCTCTTGCTATGCGTTGGGTAGTTGAAGCTGCGCGTAAGCGTGGTGAAAAATCTATGGCTCAACGCCTAGCTGCTGAAATGCTAGACGCGTCTGAGAACAAAGGTACTGCGGTTAAGAAACGTGAAGACGTTCACCGCATGGCTGACGCAAACAAAGCGTTCGCACATTACCGTTGGTAATACCTTTTTAGTGCTGCAAGGTTCCTTGCAGCACTTCTTTAGTTCCTATGCTTATGCTAGGAACTATTGCTATTTCTAGGGCAAGCAATTTTTAGCGAAGCATCGCTTTTAACGCCTAATCTAGACATAGCAATAGTCCCTAAGTCTCTAATAAGAGGATTCAACCGTGGCTCGTAAAACTCCTATAGAGCAATACCGTAATATCGGTATCGTTGCTCACGTAGATGCAGGTAAAACAACCACAAGTGAACGTATTCTGTTCTATACCGGTCTTTCTCACAAAATCGGCGAAGTTCACGATGGTGCAGCAACCATGGACTGGATGGAGCAAGAGCAAGAGCGCGGTATTACGATCACTTCAGCAGCAACCACTACGTTTTGGCGTGGTATGGAAGCTCAGTTCTCGGACCACCGTATTAACATCATCGACACTCCTGGGCACGTTGACTTCACAATCGAAGTAGAACGTTCTCTGCGTGTGCTTGATGGTGCAGTTGTTGTGTTCTGTGGCTCATCTGGTGTTGAACCTCAGTCAGAGACAGTATGGCGTCAAGCTGATAAGTACCAAGTTCCACGTATGGTTTTCGTTAATAAAATGGACCGTACCGGCGCTGACTTCTTGCGCGTAGTTGAACAGATCAAGGACCGCTTAGGCGCAACTCCTGTTCCAATTCAACTGAACATTGGTGCTGAAGAAAACTTCCAAGGCGTTGTCGATCTTATCAAGATGAAGGCAATTAACTGGAACGAAGCTGACCAAGGCATGACTTTCACGTACGAAGATATTCCTGCAGACATGCAAGAAATGGCTGAAGAATATCGTACAGAACTTGTTGAAGCTGCTGCAGAAGCAAATGAAGAGCTGATGGATAAGTACCTTGAAGAAGGTGAACTAACAGAAGCTGAAATCAAACAAGGTCTTCGTACTCGTACCCTTAATAATGAAATCGTACTTGCTACTTGTGGTAGTGCATTCAAAAACAAAGGTGTACAAGCTGTTCTAGATGCAGTTGTTGATTTCCTTCCTTCTCCAGTCGATGTACCTGCAATTAAAGGTATCGATGAAGATGAGAACGAAGCAGAGCGTCACGCAGACGACAAAGAACCGTTCTCAGCGCTAGCATTTAAGATTGCAACAGACCCATTCGTTGGTACTTTAACTTTCATCCGTGTTTACTCTGGTGTTGTTGAAAGCGGTAAAACAGCTTATAACTCTGTGAAGAAACAACGTGAACGCTTAGGTCGCATTGTTCAAATGCACTCAAACAAGCGAGAAGAAGTAAAAGAAGTACGAGCAGGTGACATCGCAGCCATCATTGGCCTGAAAGATGTGACTACTGGTGAAACCCTTTGTGACCAGAACCATAAGATTGTTCTTGAGCGCATGGAGTTCCCAGACCCAGTTATTCAGATCGTTGTAGAGCCAAGCTCTCAAGCTGATCAAGATAAAATGACTATCGCTCTAGGTAAACTAGCAGCGGAAGACCCATCGTTCCGCGTTGATATGGATGCGGAAACTGGCCAGACTCTGATTTCTGGTATGGGTGAACTACACTTAGATATCATCGTTGACCGTATGAAGCGCGAATTTAGCGTGAACTGCAACGTTGGTAACCCGCAAGTGGCTTACCGTGAGACTATTCGTGGTACAGCGAAAGCGGAAGGTAAATTTATCCGTGAACATGGTGGTAAAGGTCAGTACGGTCACGTATGGCTGAAACTAGAACCATCAGAAGCTGGCGAAGGCTTTGTCTTTGTGGATGAAATTGCCAATGGTATCGTACCGAAAGAGTTTATCGCTTCAGTTGCTAAAGGCGTTGAAGAGCAGATGAACAATGGTGTGCTTGCTGGCTATCCAGTTTTGGATATCAAAGCTACACTATATGATGGTTCTTACCATGAAACAGATTCAAGTGAGATGGCGTTTACAATCGCTGCCTCTATGGCTTTCAGAACGGGTGCACTTGAAGCGCAACCGGTTCTGCTTGAGCCTATGATGAAAGTTGAAGTAACTACTCCAGAAGACTGGATGGGTGACGTTGTTGGCGATATTAACCGTCGTCGCGGCATCATCGAAGGTATGGACGAGGGGACAGCTGGCCTGAAGATAATTCGTGCACAAGTTCCGTTGTCTGTCATGTTCGGTTACGCAACTGATTTACGTTCTGCGACACAAGGTCGTGCTTCTTACTCTATGGAGTTTAGTGAGTACGCTGAAGTGCCTAACAATGTTGCAAAAGCAATCATTGCAGAGCGTGGTTAAACAAAAGGAAGGCATTTTTTTTCATTTTTTGAAAGAACAATGCGTACAAATATTGCGCTAACGAGAGTTGGCGCATAAAATAGCAATTTCTGGCGCGTCTCGCTCAATAATGAACGTGGCGAATCATAACTAGGAAGGAACACGATTGTGTCTAAAGAAAAATTTGAACGTACGAAACCGCACGTAAACGTTGGTACTATCGGCCACGTTGACCACGGTAAAACAACTCTAACTGCTGCTATCTGTACTACACTTGCAAAAGTGTACGGCGGTGTTGCTAAAGATTTCGCATCTATCGATAACGCTCCAGAAGAGCGTGAGCGCGGTATCACAATCGCAACTTCTCACGTTGAGTACGACACTCCAGCACGTCACTACGCACACGTAGACTGTCCAGGACACGCGGATTATGTTAAAAACATGATCACTGGTGCAGCACAAATGGACGGCGGTATCCTAGTTGTTGCTGCGACTGACGGCCCTATGCCTCAAACTCGTGAGCACATCCTACTTGGTCGTCAAGTTGGTATCCCTTACATCATCGTATTCATGAACAAATGTGACATGGTAGATGACGAAGAGCTACTTGAGCTAGTTGAGATGGAAGTTCGTGAACTTCTTTCTGAATACGACTTCCCAGGTGATGACCTACCAGTTATCCAAGGTTCTGCACTTGGCGCACTAAACGGCGAGAAGCAGTGGGAAGACAAGATCGTTGAGCTTGCAGAAGCACTAGATTCTTACATTCCTGAGCCAGAGCGTGCAGTTGACCAACCGTTCCTACTACCAATTGAAGATGTATTCTCAATTCAAGGTCGTGGTACTGTTGTAACTGGTCGTATCGAGCGCGGTATCCTACGTGTAGGTGACGAAGTAGAAATCGTTGGTATCAAAGAGACTACTCTTACTACTTGTACTGGTGTTGAAATGTTCCGTAAACTGCTTGACGAAGGTCGTGCAGGTGAGAACGTTGGTGCACTTCTACGTGGTACTAAGCGTGATGACGTTGAACGTGGTCAAGTACTTTCTGCGAAAGGTTCTAT
>NZ_JBFSUL010000066.1:0-27278 GCF_041467395.1 Vibrio sp. 10N.247.310.98
TCACTTACTACCGTTTTTGTTTTTAGTTCCCGCTAATCCGCGATGAACCAAAAAAAAGCCAGCCTGAAGAGGGGCTGGCTAAAGACAAGATATGCCTTGTCGACATGTAGAAGATTTTCAGTCTAATTTACGAGGGTCAGGTAAATTAAACTGAGGCATCAATTTGATACCCAGAGTGACTTACTACTCTATCGACGAATCTACTCCTAGGAGTGCTTATGCATAAGGGGGGAATTCCCCTATAAATGCTGCTCAATGTGATAATTGAGAACCTAGAGTAAATATTTGGGATTCTGAGCCTGTGATTGGGAGCCTACAGCTCTCGTACTACTCGGAATCCTAGATAGTTCGCTGCCGTTGAAGGCGGTACGTACAGTTCGTTAAACACTTTTGCTTCTTCAGGAGAGAAGCTCCACGCGCCACCTTTTGCTAGGCCTTTCTGAACGGTTGTCCATTCCCATACATTACCCACCATGTCGTAGAAGCCTGTTGGTGTTGGTTGGAATGACTTAACCGGAGATGTACTAACGTTTGACCATGGTGTACCCGCCCAGCCAGTGTTGGCTTTGCCTGAACGGAATTCATTGCCCCACCAGAAGTTGGTGTCTTGGCCAGCTCTTGCTGCAGCTTCCCACTCTTGTGGTGTTGGCAAGCGGTAAGTGAAGCCGGTGTTTTTAGATAACCAACGTGTATAAGCTTTGGCATCGTTTTGGCTAACACAAACTACCGGTGAGTTATTAGCTTGCTTAAAGCCTGGGTTCTGCCAGTCTTTATCTGAAACGGTTGTGATCTCTGCATTGACGAATGTATCGCAGGTGTTCATCAGCTCAGCGTCTGTCTGGTAGCCTGTGTTTTTTACGAATGCTTTGAAGTCTTGAACACGGGTTGGTGTTGCGGCTAATGCAAACGGCTGTTTGATCGTCACTTGTTGTGCGTTATTTTCACCCAGTAGGTAGCGACCCGAGCCGACAACAATCATTTCAGGGCTCTGAATGTCGTTACCCATCGGATCGGCAAACTTGGTGCCGACATTTAATGAATTCTGTTTCGCTTGCAATACGGCTCGTAGGTTGTGATCGCGGGCTATCTTCAGCTCTTGATGGAAAGAAAGGTAGCCTTCTTTTTCGATCGTGACCATGTGTTGGCCCGTCGGTAACATCACTTCAACCGGTGTACTGCCATAGTTCACGCCGTTGATAGAAACATTGTCGTTGTATTGATTTGAACGCACCACCAAGTTAACCCAAGCAACTTCTTTTTGCTGGTCGTTGGCTTGTTGCTCGCTTTGTGTGAAACAGTTTGATGACTGAATACCAAGCAGGCGACAAGGTGTGTTCTTATCTGGACGAGTTTCTAGGTTCGCCGCAATCACCGCTCGGTAACGGTTATCTTCAGAGAAGCCAGAGGATTTCACTTTGTGTTGCAGAACGTGAATGTTCAGCGAAGCAGACGCAAGGTGCTCTTTCACTGTTTTCGATTCAGTCGCGTTATCGATTAGGCTGTGTTGGAATTGTTTTACCGCTTTTTGAAGTGCCAAAGTCACCGTTTGGTCTGAACACTGCGCCAGTGTCATATCGCTGCTGCAACGGTTGGTAAAGCTAACAGTTTGCTCTTCCGTCTGAGTGATCTCGTATCTTAGTCGCTCTGCTCTTGCTCTTAGCTTGTCTTGGTTTAGGTTTGCGATTGAAGCTTCTGCCGCGGCTTTCTCGGCTTGGATAGCCTCAAGCTCCATCACCAAGCCTTGCTGCTTTTGCTCTGAGTCTGAAATCGCAAGTTTGCCTTCTTTTACGGTTTTCCAAGCGTCTTGGAAGCGTTTTTGAGCAAGCGAGATATCGAAATCGGGATCATCAATCATGCGCGTGTAATCTTGCTCTAGGCTGGCTTTTGCCTTTGCGAGTGTTTGCTCTGCTTGAGCTGATAACTCAGCTAGACGTGCCGTTTGCTGCGCCTGATTGTCGACTTCGTTTTGTTTGTCGGCTAATTTC
The DNA here is from genome assembly GCF_041467395.1 of Vibrio sp. 10N.247.310.98. Lineage (NCBI taxonomy): Bacteria > Pseudomonadati > Pseudomonadota > Gammaproteobacteria > Vibrionales > Vibrionaceae > Vibrio > Vibrio sp. 10N.247.310.98. The sequence continues at coordinate 1,986 of NZ_JBFSUL010000066.1, forward strand.
TTTTCAACAGCCGTTAAGTCGGCATGCTTTTCAAAAAGTGAGCTTTCAATGTCGGTGACAGATGACGCGATCGCTGGTGGTGTTGCCTCAGCAAAAACAGCTGGCGTCATTAAGCATGGAGCAAGTGCAAATAATAGAGTAGGAAGACCTTGGCGCATGATGGGCTACTTCAATCGTAATTTAGGTTAATCGAATATTCTAAACGAGAACGCCATTTCGTCTGCAGCTACTGTTTATAACGATAAAACAAGGTTATAACGACCATACAAATTTGTAACGATCATACAGTTTATAACTATCAACAAAATGGCGAGTGTTCATTCAGCTTTGTGAAATAGGCACGGCTATCTGATATCGAGCTAAGCGTTTTGAATTGGCTCAGGCTCTATATACAAAGGGTGTTTAGCTTTCTTTGCTAGGAAGAAGCTTAACCCAAATCGTGTCGCTGCCGTTGATGGTAACTGTGCGGTTGTAAGACTCGTAACCTTGTTTTGAAATGGTTACTTGGTGACGACCACTTGGTAGCACAACCTCAAGAGGGGTGCTGCCATACTTAATGCCGTTGATGGTTACTGAGTCGTTGTACTGATCAGAACGTACCGTCACGTTAGCCCACTGTTTGTCACTCTTCTTAACGACTGCTGCGTCACTGCCTGTTAAACAGTAGCGAGTCGAAACATTCAATAGGTTACATGCTGCAACTGCTTCAGGTTTTGCTTGAAGTTGAGCTTGCATCTGCATGAAGTAAGAGTTGTTACCAGAGAAGCCGCTCTTGATCGCTTGGCTGTCTTGAACATGGATATTCAGCTGAACACCTTGTAAGTTTTGCTTCGCAAGTGTGCTTTCTGTGAGCTGCTCAAGTAATTGGCTCTTGAACGTTTGCACGGCTTTTTGATTGGTCAGGTGTTTACCCTGTGCAGTACACTCACCAAGTGTCATTGTTGATGAACATGTGGTGGTATAGCTGGTTTCAAGCACCGCACTTTCACGCAGTTCTGTTGCGATACGTTTTACGCGAGCTTCAACTTTTGACTCTCTCAAGTTTGCCAGCTCATTATTCAGGCGAGCTTTCTTTTGCTTGATTTGAGAAAGGTGAATTTCGCTCTCGTTGATCGCTTGTTCGTTATCTAGCTGAGACGATTGATTCTCTTTAACCGCAGCCCAAGCGTCTTGGTAACTTTTCTGGAAAGAGACTAAATCTGTTTCTGGATCTTCAAGCAAGCGACTGTACTGTTTGTCGAGTACAGACTTGGCTCTGTTACGTTTTGCCTTAAGTTCTTCACCTTCGCGCAACAACTTGCTGTTCTTGTTTTGAAGTTGTTTTAGGTTTTCAGTCGCCGATACTTTGGTTGCTGAAATACGCTCAATATCTGAGTTTTTCTCTGTTAGCTTTGCATCGATAGCTGAAACGGGATCGACTTGATTCAGTTCTTCAGCGGATACCGATGCAGATACCCAAAGTGGGGATAGCGCAAGTAAAAGCGCTGAAATTCGAAAGTTAGTCATAGGTCCCTGCAACTTGTAGATTGAAAATTGGCTCGTTAATAAAGTGTCTACTTCCTAGTTGTGAGTCACTAGTTATTAGCAATTAACACAATACCCGTCTTTATACCGTTTTATTGCTATCCAATCTACTCAAAAGCCAAGTTTCGGTACTTCGGATACACTTTTTACAGGCTTATAGCCAATTATTTGAGCTATATAAGAAAATTTATTCATTATGTTGGCGTGAAAAAGCATTTATTGACCACATGGTTTTTCGTGCTTGTGTGATTGCTTGTGAAGTCCCTAAACTCGCCGGAACGATTGGTTTTACAATGCCCGTAGTTTGTACACTCTTGATCATCCTTCCGGAGGCATGATCAAGATGATCGCGATAATGATCTTTTCATTCTCGCGAGCAAATAACTCTCATGAGCATTTACAAATTCATCTTGTGCGCATTTAAGAGTATTATTCTTACTATGTTGACCCGAGTATTTTTCTGTCATGTCTAAACCTTTACCCTTTCCTAACCTAGACCTTTCTCCGCTAGGCCTTACTGGCCCTCGTCCTGCTGAGATCATCACTTTGCCATCGCATATGGATTGCCACGATCACCATTATTCTCAGGTGGTGATTGGTTTAAAAGGTCAGGCGGAATTTGAAGTGAGTGGTAAGGGGAATCTTGTTGGCCCAGGACAAGGTTGTGTGGTGACAGCGAGCTCTGATCATGCTTTCGGCGGAGTGGTTGGTCAGTCGGATATTCTCGTGCTCAACATGCCTATGCCAACCGATGATGACCCTCTGATGCTAGAGAAGATTAACCAGTTAGAATCATCGAACGTCTACTTCCAATTAGACGCGCAAATTCAAAAGCTTATCCATATGTTGGTGCAAGAAATGCAGGCGAGCCCGGATGATCTATTGTTAAGCCGTGCCTGCAATGACACGGTGATCGCTCTGATGCAAAGGCACATATCGGCATTTGAAACCTCAATTAAAGACTCGCGTTTTGATCTTGAAGCACTGGATCGCTACATCGAGCAACACCTCGCGAATAAGATCTCTGTCGCTCAGCTTGCGGGCAGCGTGTTCTTGGGCGAAAGCCAGTTCCATATGCTGTTCAAAGAGCAAATGGGCATTACCCCTCACCAGTATGTTCTTGGTAAGCGTATCGATCGTTCTCGCCGTTTAATTGAACAGGGTAACCTTAGCCTTGGTCAGGTCGCAGAACTGGCTGGTTTCTCCGGTCAATCCTCTTTTACTCACACCTTTTCACGCCTTCAAGGCATGTCTCCATCCCAATACAAAAAGAAAATTTCTGTTAAATAGTGAAACAAAACGGCATATTATTTTAAAGTTTCATATGTGACGTTGTGTTTGTTTTGTTAATAAAGCGAGTTTTTAGCAAAAAACTCGGAGTTTTTGACAAGTAATCCTTATATACTCTAAATACACTGCAGCCATTGTAGAGATCCCGGGCTAATTCCGGGTGTGAGATTAAGGAAAACGCATGTTTACAGCTACTGATGTGTTAAAGCCAGAATTCAACGAGCAGTCGCTTGATGATCTATGGTCGCTTATCTCACCATTATATATGGTGGATGAAACCCAATGGCTAGAGCAACTTCTGCCACTAGCTACCCCTTCTGAGTCTGAAAAGCAGCAAATCACAGACAAAACGACTTCTTTGATCGAAGCTATCCGTGCGGATAAGACTTCTATCCAGATGATCGATGCACTGTTGCTTGAATACAGCTTAGATACTCAAGAGGGCATCTTGCTGATGTGTCTGGCGGAAGCCTTGATGCGTATTCCTGATTCAGCAACGGCTGATGCACTGATTCGCGACAAGCTAAGCGTTGCGGATTGGAAGTCTCACCTAAAGAATTCTGATTCGGTTTTTGTTAACGCTTCAACTTGGGGCTTAATGCTAACAGGCAAGGTGGTTGGACTTTCATCGAACGAGCAGAGTGCTGGACAAGCGGTTAACCGTTTAGTGAACAAGCTTTCTGAGCCGGTAATTCGTAAAGCGATGCACCAAGCGATGAAAGTGATGGGTCACCAATTTGTTCTTGGCCGCAGCATTGCTGAAGCGCAAAAGAACGGTAAGTCGATGCGCGACAAAGGCTTTACCTACTCATACGACATGCTAGGTGAAGCAGCACTGACCACAGCTGACGCAAATAAGTACTTTAAAGATTACCTAATGGCGATTGAAGCCGTAGGTCGAGACACTTATGTCTCTTCAAAATCGAGCCCTGCGCCATCGGTATCTATCAAGCTTTCTGCGCTTCATCCACGTTACGAAGTAGCGAACGAAGACCGCGTACTGACTGAACTTTGCGACACGCTAGAGCAGCTATTGCGCCGTGCAGTAGAGCTAGATGTTGCAATTACGATTGATGCTGAAGAAGCGGATCGCCTAGAGCTTTCTCTTAAATTATTCGAAAAACTGTACCGCACTGACCTTGTAAAAGGTTGGGGTAAATTTGGTCTGGTTATTCAAGCATACTCAAAGCGTGCACTTCCGGTTCTAGTATGGCTAAACCGCCTAGCGAAAGAGCAGGGTGATTTGATCCCGCTTCGCTTAGTTAAAGGTGCTTACTGGGACAGCGAAATCAAATGGTCGCAACAAGCTGGCTTTACTGATTACCCAGTTTACACACGTAAAGAAGCGACAGACGTAGCTTACCTTGCATGTGCGCGTTACCTATTGAGCCCAAGCGTTCGTGGCAATATCTTCCCGCAGTTTGCGAGCCACAATGCTCATACGGTTTCTGCTATTGCCGTCATGACCGACCATAAAGACTTTGAATTCCAACGCTTACACGGCATGGGTGATTCTCTGTACAACCATGCGATGGAAGCTTACCAACAGTCGGTACGTATCTACGCACCGGTTGGCAGCCATAAAGATCTACTGCCATACCTAGTACGTCGCTTGCTAGAAAACGGCGCAAACAGCTCGTTTGTCCACCGTCTAGTTGATGCGCGTTGCCCTGTGGCAGAGCTGACTCAACACCCTGTCGATATGCTTCTGGCATTCGATACATTGCACAACACTAAGATTCCTCTGCCTCCAGCGGTATTCCCTGAGCGTAAGAACTCTTACGGTGTGAACATTGATATTGAAAGTGAAGCGCATCAGTTTGAAGAGCAAGTAAAAGGCTTCTTAAACAATCAATGGACTGCTGGACCTGTGATCAACGGCGAATCTCTTGCCGAAAGCATGATCAAGGCTGATCAGAATGTTGAACAAGTAACAGCACCTTATGATCGTCGAATTAATGTGGGTCAGGTGGCTTTTGCAAACCTTGATCATGTTTCCGCAGCGATCACTGGTGCAGACGCCGCATTTGCTGATTGGAATGCGACATCGGTTGAAACCAAAGCCGCTGCGCTTGAGAAGCTGGCGGATCTGATGGAAGAAAACCTGGCTGAGCTGGTGGCAATTTGTCATCAAGAAGCGGGTAAGACAATTCACGACAGCATTGATGAAGTGCGTGAAGCGGTCGACTTCTGTCGTTACTACGCAAAACAAGCGAACAACCTACAAGGTTTTGAGCTAAAAGGCTTTGATGGTCTAACTCGAATCGCTTCGCGACAAGGTCGTGGTGTATTCGTTTGTATCAGCCCTTGGAACTTCCCATTGGCGATCTTCCTTGGCCAAATTACAGCTGCACTAGTGGCGGGTAACACGGTTGTGGCGAAACCTGCAGAGCAAACAAGCTTAATTGCAGCTCGCGCGGTTGAACTGATGAATGAAGCGGGCTTCCCTGCTGGCACGATTCAACTTCTACCTGGTCGTGGTGCAGAGATCGGCAGTGCGCTAACTAGCCACGATGCGATTGCAGGCGTTGCCTTCACGGGGTCAACCCCAACTGCACAACGCATTAACGTGTCATTGGCAAGTCGTAACGCTAAGCCTGTTCCGTTTATCGCGGAAACCGGTGGTCAGAATGCGATGATCGTCGACAGTACTGCACTGCCTGAACAAGTGGTTCGTGATGTGATTCGTTCTGCCTTTGCTTCAGCAGGTCAACGTTGTTCTGCACTGCGTGTACTTTACATCCAAGAAGACATTGCAGACCGCGTGGTTGGATTGATTCACGGTGCAATGGACGAGTTGAGTGTTGGTATTCCACACCTTCATAAAACCGATGTTGGCCCTGTTATCGACCAAAACGCAAAACAGAAGCTAATGGCGCACTTAGAAAACATGACCAATACCCAGAAGAAGGTGGCTCAACTTTCTTTAGGTACGGATTGTGAACATGGTGACTTTGTTCCACCAAGTGCATTTGAAATCGATGACATCAGCTGTTTGAAAGAAGAGCAGTTTGGTCCTGTACTGCATATCGTTCGCTTCAAAGCGAGTGAACTGGCGCAAGTGGTAGACCAAATTAACCAAACCGGTTTTGGCTTAACCATGGGCATCCACAGCCGTAACGAGACAACTTACCGTTGGATCGAAAAACACGTTCGTGTGGGTAACTGTTACATCAACCGTGACCAGGTCGGCGCTGTTGTTGGTGTACAACCATTTGGTGGTCAAGGCTTGTCTGGTACTGGCCCTAAAGCGGGTGGTCCTCACTACCTATACCGCTTTACTGATGTTCATTTCTCTCAATCACAAGACAAGGCATAAGGAGCAGTATCATGGTTCATCAAGTGACAGGTTTTTCTGATGCTTTCTTGGCGTGGGAACAATGGAATCTTACCGATTTTGATCATAAGAGTGCTCAGGTACTTGCATTCAAATCAGAGATCGAAAGCCAATCTACGTCTTTGGCGGCAGTGGCAACTTATCACCTAGAGCAGGCCTCTGCGCTGCTTTCTGAGCAGCACCTAATGGCTGGCCCGACTGGTGAAACAAACGAGCTGTATGCTGCAGGACGTGGTGTGGCTTTGGTGATTGTTGATGATTGCCAAGACAAAGAGCCAGCACTACAAACAGCAACCGCGATGATTACCGCAGCACTATTAGCGGGTAACAGCGTGCAATTGTGCAGTGATGACGTGCAATTCAACACCTTGATCGCTGATGCAGCGAAACAAGCGAATTTACCGACGAACTTGGTGCAGGTTGCTTCGTACGACGCGGCTCAACAGCTGCTGTCTTGCGATGTACGTAGCGCAGGTTACGTAGGTAACTCACAAACGGCTCAAGCTATCAATTTACAACTTGCTAAGCGTGACGGTGCCATCGTCAGTTTAGTAGCTGAAACGGATCTGACAGCAATGCATGTTGCTCACGATCCACACTTATCGCTGCGTTTCATTACCGAGCGTACGCGAACTATAAATATAACAGCCGTGGGCGGTAACGCGACCTTGCTCGAACTTGGAAGCGAAGCTCACTAACCTTCAGTAACATTGGCTCTAAGCACTTTTGTTTTCTCCATTGTTGGTTTCACCATCTTTGGATTTAACTCATAGTGCCTTGGAGCCTCAATACCTAACTCAATGCACTCGCTTGCCTTTACGGTGAGTGTCTTGCATTGAATTAGGCATGGAAGGCTTTTTACAAATGAGGACTATCAAATGATAGAAAACAGTTTTGCAATAACGACGACGTTCATTGCGTATCTAATTATGATGCTGGCAATCGGTGTTATTGCTTACAAACGTACTTCTAGCTCGACAGACTACTTCCTAGGTGGTCGTTCGCTAGGCCCATGGCCTGCTGCACTTTCTGCTGGTGCATCAGACATGAGTGGTTGGCTACTACTTGGTCTACCGGGTTACGCTTATGCTGCTGGTTTTGAAGCATTCTGGCTTGCTGGTGGCCTGCTAGTTGGTACTTGGGCGAACTGGTTAATCAGTGCTAAACGTCTGCGTACTTACAGCATTACAACAGAGTCACTGACGCTACCTGAGTTCCTATCTCGTCGTTTCAATGATAATTCTAAGCTGATCCAAACAATTTCTGCTTTCTTTATCCTTTTATTCTTCCTTTTCTACACAAGTTCTGGCTTGGTAGCAGGTGGTAAATTGTTTGAAACAGTATTCGGCCTAGATTACACAACAGCGGTAATCATCGGTACAGTATGTGTGGTTTCTTACACGCTATTTGGTGGTTTCCTTGCGGTATCTTGGACGGATTTGGTTCAAGGTCTGCTGATGTCTGCTGCGCTATTGATTGTACCAATCGCAGCGATGAACGGTGGTCTTGGTCAGCTATCGACTGATCTTCACAACATCAACCCAGAGCTTCTCACGCTATGGAATGATGTGAAAGGTGAGCCACTTTCTGCTATCGCGATCATCTCGCTAGCGGCATGGGGTCTAGGTTACTTCGGTCAGCCACACATCCTTGCTCGTTTCAAAGCAACACGTAGCAACAAAGACCTAACAACAGCGCGTCGTATCGCGGTGGTATGGTCTGCTCTGTCTATGGTTGGTGCAATGCTAGTAGGTCTGGTTGGTCTAATCTACGTGACTAACTCTGGCGCGCCTAAGCTAGACGATGGCGAGAAGATCTTCATGCTTCTTGTGAACGCGATGTTCCACCCAGTAATCGCAGGTATCTTACTTGCTGCAATCCTAGCGGCAATCATGAGTACTGCGGATTCACAGCTACTTGTATCTTCATCTGCACTAGCAGAAGATCTGTATAAGCAAGTACTTAAGAAAGATGCGACGTCTGAAGAGATTGTTCGTGTAGGCCGCTTCGCGGTTATCCTAATCTCTTTGATTGCACTTGTGCTAGCGATGACGCCAGACAGTTCAGTACTTGGCCTTGTGTCTTACGCATGGGCTGGTTTTGGTGCTGCATTCGGCCCAGCTATTGTATTGAGCCTGTACTGGTCTCGTATGAACCGTAACGGCGCTCTCGCGGGTATCGTGGTTGGTGGTGTGACTATCGTACTTTGGAAACAGTTCACGGGCGGTTGGTTCGATGTGTACGAAATCGTACCGGGAATCATCCTATCGACTCTTTCTATCGTTATCGTGAGTCTAATTACGGGCGAGCCTGAAGACGAAGTTAAGAAGCAACACGCTGAGTTCGAGAAGAACCTCGTTGAGCTAGACTAATTTACATTGTAAAAATACCAATGAATTAGCAAAAGACATGAACAATAGAGTCACTTCGGTGGCTCTATTTTTTTATGTGAGTACGACCTTTGTCTTATTTCAAATTAAGTTTATTCGAGGTTTTCTGATATTGAAATGGGGGTTTACAATGTAAATCGAAAGCGAAGGATCTTGAGCGAGAAATGAAAGGTCTGTCTTGTTGGTGGCGTGTGACGTCAAAAAATAAAACAGAAAAATGGCGATTTTTTGAACTTAGCGCTCACTTTTGTGATTAGCTCGGTGAATTGTTGAACTGAATTGGACATGATGTGTCAATTGTCAGTAACCACTAAAGACCTATAGGACAAAGGTATGCCAGATCTCTATTGCAAAGGATGTAAAAAAACAACACTACATAAGTCTATAATGAAACGTTGTGAATCAGAGCCCGAGACAGCTTCTGGCCGTATGATGCAATGGACGTCAAAACTATTTAGTGGAAACCTGTACTACGATATGGAAACTCAGCACTTCTGCCGCACGTGCAATTGTCGTTGCGAAACTGGAAGTGCTGTTCCCCAAGTTGGCCTAGCCTAACTCATAGTAAGTGCTTACTAACTTGATTCAAAAAACCTCCGTGCTAGGAGGTTTTTGTGTTTCTAAGCAGCCTTGAGTGCAAGCTCAGCTTCAATGGCATTGCCATCAATCTTCACTTCCCATCCATAGTTTGAGTATTCACTTGCTAGTGCCTGAGCAACATCTTTTGATACCGTTACGTGTGTCCATGAACCAATACCGTAAGGTTTATATGCGAGTTCTTGCGTTTTCATAATAGAGTCATCCTTTCTCTTTGATAATTATATTATTCACTTTGGCCTATATCCTTTCTTTCGTTTCCGGCTCAACTTATTTGTTAATCGGGTCATTTCTATAATAATTTGTTAATAACCAGAGTTTGATTTATAAGGGTTCTTATCTATTTGTATGTGTTTATATCTGGCGTGAATATCATCCGTGCATTTAGTTTTTAAATGTGTGAGCGAGGTTTTCTTCGATTGCTCTTGGTATGGAATATACTGAGCGGAATTTAGAATGTTTAAGGAATGTTATGTCTCAGCATCAGCTCGATCGTATCGATAAAGAGATACTAAGAATTCTGCATATGAAAGGGCGTTTACCTGTTGTTGAACTGGCAAAACAGGTCAACCTTACGACGTCACCTTGCTCTGATAGACTCAAGCGATTGGAGAAAGAGGGCTACATCACGGGCTATCATGCTGAGCTTTGTTCAGAAAAGCTGGGACTCGATGTTCAAGTCTTTATCCATATCCGTCTCGATCAGACTAGCTTTTCGATCTTCGACAAATTTGCCCAAGCCGTGGAAATGATGCCTGAGGTGGAAGAGTGCTACTCACTGTCGGGTGACTTTGACACCATGATCAAGGTTCGAGTGAAAGACATGAAGGCGTACCAAGCGTTTATGGCAACGAAGTTGGGCACCTTGCCTGGTGTGATTCAGACACGTAGTGAAGTGGTGATTGAAGAGCATAAAAAGGGCTTCGGCGTGAACCCTGAGTTGTTGGCAACTCTAAAATAGTGGCCTAATTTCGCTTACCAACGTGATTTAGATATAAAAAATGGAAGCAATAAGCTTCCATTTTTTGTTGAGCGTCAGATAAAGAGCAATCCGATAAACTTGTTCGCCTTAAAGCGTAATGGCCGCAGAGATTAAGCCAATCACACCACCGAATACACCGCCCCAAACCACAAGCCAGCCAAGGTGCTTCTTGATCATGGTCTGAACCATCTCTTTAACCAGCTTAGGTGTTAGTTCATTCAAGCGCTGATCGATGATCGCCTCAATGTTTTCTTTGATTTCATCCATCATCGCAGGCGATTCTAGCTCGTCTTTGATGGCATTTTTTACAGAATCACTCTTGCTGATTTCAATCACAGATTCTTGCATCTTCTCAACAAACGGCGCTTTCATTGGCTCTAGTGCTTCTGTGCCACCAAACATTGCCAACATACCGCCAAACTGAGAGTTCTCGATAACATGCACCAGTGAGTCGAATGCAGGGTTAAAGTCGATCTTCTGAATCACAGGCTCTAGATTGAGCGACTTTCCTGTCATCTCGCTGCTTAGGAAGCGGTCGATGTTACTTTCTGTAAAGAATTGCTCCATCATCAGTTGCTTGATGGCTGCCTTGAACTCTTCAAAGCGCGCTGGAATCACTCCAGAACCGTATAGGCCGGGTACTTTCTCGAACAACATGTGAATCGCAAGCCAGTTGGTGATGGCACCAGAAAAGGCGAATAGGCCTGCATAAAGCAAGTATTGGTTTGCTGTCGCATAGCCGCCAGCAAGCAGCGCTAACGCGATAACGTTAGTTAAGACACTTTTGTTCATGGTTGATCTCTAGAAAGAATATTGCGCGCATTTTAAGAAAAAAACGCCAAGAAAAAAACAAAAGGATCGATGAAGTTTATTGGACAGGTAGCAAAGAGCGCCAAATAGCAGGCATAAAAAAGGCTAGCCTCCCCCCGAAGTCTAGCCTTATTCCAGAACGCGCAAGCGAGGCGTCTTTGGTGTTAATGTCATTATATAATTACGACATAACATTCTGCCATGTGTAATTTACCGCTAATAAACAAATTGCTGTGAATCACATCGCACTTTTAAAATAGCACAAAAATTAAGCGTTTGTAGCTTGCTCAAGGTCATCGGCAATGAAGCCACCGGTTTGGTGATTCCATAGCTGCGCATAAATACCATTCTGGTTAATCAGCTCTTGGTGCGTGCCTTCTTCTACGATATTGCCTTGGTCGAGTACGATCAGGCGATCCATCGCTGCGATGGTCGACAGGCGGTGTGCAATCGCAATAACCGTTTTGCCTTCCATTAGCTCAATCAAGCTCTCTTGAATCGCTGCCTCTACCTCAGAATCGAGTGCAGAAGTTGCTTCATCGAGAACAAGTAATGGAGCATTCTTTAGAAGAACACGTGAGATAGCCACACGTTGACGCTGACCACCAGAAAGCTTAACGCCACGTTCACCCACTTGAGCATCGTAACCAACGTTGCCAAACGGGTCGGTTAGCGTTTCGATAAACTCATGCGCGTGTGCCTGTTTAGTCGCCGCGTATACCTCTTCGTCTGATGCCTCTGGTCGACCGTAAAGAATGTTGTCTTTGATCGAACGGTGCAGCAGTGAAGTATCTTGGGTCACCATACCAATGTTGCTACGCAGAGAATCTTGAGTAACGCTCGAGATCTCTTGGTCATCAATCAGGATGCGGCCACTTTCTACATCGTGGAAACGCAAAAGTAAGTTAACTAGGGTCGATTTACCTGCACCTGAACGGCCAACCAAGCCCACTTTTTCACCCGGTTTGATGTTGAGGTTTAGGTTGTTAATTACACCCTTATTCTCGCCGTAGTTAAAGCTCACGTTATCGAAGTTGATGCCGCCTTGTGGTACATCCAAAGGCTTAGCGTCTTTTTTGTCTTCAATAGCGATGGGCTTAGACAGCGTTTTAATGCCATCAATCACGGTGCCTAGGTTTTCAAACAAGCCACCAATTTCCCACATGATCCATTTCGACATACCGTTAATACGCAAAGCCAAGCTGACCGCTATTGCAATTGCACCAACAGTGATTGCGTTGTCTAGCCATAAGTAGATAGAGATGCCGGCAATACTGAACACCAACAGGTAGTTAGCGAACTCAACGCAGATGTTGAAGCCGGTCACTAAGCGCATTTGGCGATGGACGGTATCTAAGAAGCCTTCCATGCCTTCTTCGGCGTATTCTGTTTCTCTTTTGCTGTGTGAGAACAGTTTGACCGTTGCGATGTTGGTGTAGCTATCCACAATACGACCCGTCATCAACGAGCGAGCATCGGCTTGCTCAGAAGACACATCTTTGAGTTTCGGTACGAAGTGCAGCTGAATGCTGACGTAAATGAACAACCAAACCAGCATCGGAGCCATCAAGCGCCAATCTGATTCTGCGAGTATGAATAACATTGCCGTAAAGTAGACCGTCACATAGACGAATACATCGACCATTTTTGTCACGGTTTCACGTACTGCGAGCGAGGTTTGCATCACCTTGGTAGCGACACGTCCGGCAAAGTCATCTTGATAGAACGACAAGCTTTGCTTCAAAAGGTAGCGGTGCGCTAACCAACGAATCGACATTGGGTAGTTGCCTAGCAAAGTTTGGTGAAGCAATAGCGAGTAGACACTGATCAAGATTGGCATCACGACCAACAGTAGAACGCCGAGCCCCATCAGTGTTGATTTATTATCAGCAAGGAAGGTTTCGGGGTTGCTTGTTGATAGCCAGTCAACCAGTTGTCCCATGTAGCCGAACAGCGCGACTTCGATGATCGCGATGGTCATGCTCATCAACCCGAGCAAGATCAACGGTTTTTCGAAACCTCGAGTGTAATGGCGGCAGAATGCCAGTATTCCAGTAGGAGGTTGTATCGGCTCTCCCTTTGGAAAGGCTTCAGTAAAGCCTTCAAATTTCTTGTACATAGATTTCCCTTTATAAACTAGTGCATCTATAAGCGACTGCATCGTTGGTGCAGCTTTGTTTTTATAGTCTTGATTTGAAATTTTACCGTCTTAGTTTGAAATTATATAAGCGCCCATGGGTTCTTATAAGCATTGAGTCATTCGATGGGTGTTGTTCTAGCTCTTATCTAAGTACTTGGTTTAAGCGCTTAGCTTTAGTTACTTGGCTTTAATCACTTGGTTTTAACGTTAATGCTTAGTTTTAAAGTTAATTACTTGGTTTAAGTGACGAAGGAAAGATCCAAAGAGTGTCTTTCATGACGCTTATTTTAGATTGAATTAGACAGGAAAAGTTAAGCTTATTTCAAACGTAATTGATGGTTATGCAACGGTGATAATCCTAACGTTAAATGGATTGAATTGTAACCAAAACTCGTGGTGAGCGAGAAAATGAAATCGGAATATTTATCCATAAAGCGACTTAACGAATATGCATACAGTTGGTTCTTTCTGATGTGCTGTTATCTCGCAGTAAAAATTACCGATTAATCTAAGATCTGCAGTGATTGTTTGGGATAAATATTCAAATCATTATTATTTTCAGTGAATCTTGTCGTAACAAGTTGTTTACAATTCTGAGGTAAATAAAAGATAGGGACGGTTGAAATGTTAAACCTACACAAAAAATCACTTCATATTACTAATGTTCAAAACGCCAATTGCGTTGTTATGGTTCCGCCAAAAGAGTTTCGATTTAACGAAGAAACAGCACGTGATAATGAGTTTCAGCACAGAGTCAATCTGACCGAAGCTGAGGTGAAGCTAGAAACGATGGCCGAATTTAAGGCTATGGTGGCTTCGTTGCGTAAAGAAGGTGTGCAAGTTGTAGAGTTTGATTACCCAGAATTGGGTGTCGAAACCCCTGACGCAGTGTTCCCAAACAACTGGTTCAGTACTTGTAGTGATGGAAGTTTATTCACTTTCCCTATGGCCTGTGAAAACCGTCAGCATGAAGTTAAGCCTACTGCTCTTATTGAAGTGTTGGAAGCGTCTGGTCGCATTGTTAACCACAGTGAGTCTATGGAGTCGTACGTTGCTCAAGGTTCTTATCTAGAGAGCACCGGTGTGATGGTTATCGATCACATCAATAAGACGATCTATGCGGCGCTTTCTCAGCGTTGCGACCGTGAAGTATTAGAAGATTATGCGAAGCGTATTGGTTATTCTCGCGTGGTTTCGTTCCAAACGGCATTACCGTCTGGTCAGCCGATTTACCACACCAATGTGATGATGGCGATTGGCGATAACTTCTGCGTGATCTGTGATGAAGTGATTCCTGAGTTTGAACGCCGCTTTGTGGTGAAGTCGCTTGCTAAAGATAAGCAGGTTATCTCTATCTCAATTGATCAGATGAACCGTTTCTGTGGCAACATCCTGCAGCTTGAAACCGTGAATGGCGACAAGGTGATCGCGATGTCTCAATCGGCTTACGATGCGTTTTCTCCAGCCCAGTTAGCTCAGCTTTCGACGCATGGAAAACTGCTGCCATTTAACGTGAAAACGATTGAAGACATTGGCGGTGGTTCGGTGCGATGCATGTTGGGTGAGGTGTTTTTACCAACGCGAGTAAATCGTCTGTAACAAGCACTCACTTTCAGTAATGAATCTTTGAATACCACTCTTATCGCAGAGTGGTATTTTTGTTTTTGTCTTTCACATATAAGAGAACAGAGCTCGATACAGGAGTCAACGCGCAAAAGCTAATGGAAATAAGCTATGAAGCGTCCTTAAAAGCTCTGTGTTCGATGAACTGAGCCGACAGTGTTACGACTTCTTTGGAGTAGACGAGCGCCGTGTGGTTGAGTTTGAGGGCGTAAGTATCCGTTGCTCCTCTCAGGTTGGCGTCTTCGAGTGTGACTGTGCCATCGCCCGGGTTTCTTCCCAGAACAATACGTCCGACTCCGGCGTCGTAGGTACCTGTAATCACGCCAATCGGCACATCAATATCGTAGTCACCCAGGCCATCGCTTAAGATCATTTTGCTCGAACCAAATATAAAACCAAGCCCATGATTCGACAGTGTTTTGGCGATAGTTGCCCCATTGTGCGGCGTCCCTGCGGTAATAATGCAGGTGTCGGCAAAATTGGGCTGATAAAACTTAAAGTAGTGACGAATGAGTAAGCCACCGAGTGAGTGACCAAAGAAATAGACCTCATCGTATTCATTAAAGCGAGCATTCACGAAGCGATTGAGGCGTTTGGCTGCAGAAGGGAAACGCAGCGAGTTGTAGGCAAACTTGTGCGTTGTAAAGCCGCGTTTTTTGAAGTTTCTATCCAGATACTGCATGATCAACGCAGGCATATATAGACCATGAATTAAAACTATATGTTTGTTTTTATTATTCATTTTTGTCCTCCGTCTGATGGTGTTTTCAGTATATGGAGTCGCAATTCTAAACTCAATAAAACTTGCTACGAATGAGACACAAAAGGCAGAGGTGTAAGTTATAAACAGAGCGTTCGTTATAGAGCAAGGTTGGGTTAGTCCGATCTCACTCCACCATACACATCTATGGTTAATCCGCCTTGTTTGGCGTAAGTATTGGGTGTTAGACTTTTTACCTTATTGAAGCTTCTCTCTAATGTCCTTTATCGCCAAGTTTTGCAATCCATGTCGAACTAAGCTCTTTTAATATCTTACGAATCAGTTCGCTGTGTCTATCTGTTTGACTTGCCGATATCTAAGGCACCAGTAAATCTTATGATTCTGAATTTTCAGTTTTGGTTAGCTCAGTATCACCTGCTTCACTTTTTGCTTCCGGTTCAACCAAAACTTTGATTACGCCTTTTTGTAGGATCAGGTTATTAGGGTAGGTGATAATGTTGCCCGAACTGTGTCGAAGAATAACATGGAACATGGTGATATCGATGATCACACCGCTGATGTCTTCGTCTTTCTCCGCGACTCTTACTCTGTCGCCAATGCGATAAGGGAAGACGAAAAATATTAGTACGCTGGCTGTGAGGTTACTTAGAATCGACCATTGCGCGAATAAAGCGACACCCAGCACCGCAAATATCGAAGACAAGAACAGAGAAATATCACCAAAACCCAAGTTAAGAACAATCGTAAACACAGCGATGAAGAGTAGAAACAGAACAATATTGAAACACTTAATCACGAACTGCTTTCGCTTCAATTCGACACGCTTATTTTCCGCTAATGTTTCTATCCAGTTCTTACCTAAGCGTTTGATCACCCAATACACAGTGATAAGAAGTAAACCTAAAACTACTTGTCTAAGCCACATATTGGATTGCAAAAACTCAACCATTAAATAAACCTCAATTTTTTCAAAATAACGACCTCTGCCGCTATGACCACGAGCAGCCCAACGCAAAATAGTGGAAATGCTATCGGGTTATCTGTTCCGGGTATCCCAGCGATATTGACACCCAGTAAACCGGTGAAAAACCCAGCAGGGAGGAAAATACCTGCAATGATAGAAAATAGGTACGTATTTCTATTCATTTTTTCAGCTTGTTGCTGACTTAGGCTCGCTAAAAATACATTAATTTGTTCGATGTAAAACTCAACAGACTCGTTAATTCTCAGGATGGTATCAAGGCTGTTCTTTATATGACTGTTGTGCTTACTCAATGGCGCAGGTAGGTCACTCATTAAATCTTCAAAAACGTATTTCTGTGGCTTCAAATAACGCCTTAGTCTGAGTAGCCTTGAATGTAGAGCGTTAATGGATCTTATGTCGATATTGGATGTAGATTCTAACTCGTCAATTAATAGTTCGACGGGTGCTAGGAAGGTTGAAATACTGTGGTTGATTCCACGGATCATGCCCAACAACACATCAGGTAATGATGTAGGGCCTTGGTTTTGTTTGAGATCAGATATCAGATTACTGACCGCTTTTGAAGGAACTTTACGTGTCGATATTAAAGTGCCTTTGTACCATAAGATGCGTAGGCTAAGCATGTCGTCAGGGTTAGCACCTTCGTTTAGATTAATGCCTCGCAGAATCATCAAAAAACAGTCGTGGCCAAATTGTTCGAACCGAGGGCGGGTGTCATCGGTGAGTAATGAATCGATGATGGCATTTGGAACCGTATTACTGTGGAGCCATTCTCTCAAACCGTCAGCATCTCTTTGGCAGTGATACCAAGTTGATTGCTCGAATGAGGCTGGGCTGGTGGTGTGTTCATGTGCCACCCCCTCAGAAAATTGCCAGCTTGAAATTATGAAAGCGTCCATTCATTTGTCCTTAATGATATGACGTAAACATTGATATTAGGCGCCATTCAGGCGCGGTATTGAACTGAGCTTAATCGTGGTAAGTTCAATGAGCGATGTGAGTGAGATGAAGTCTAATAAGACATGTTGGTCTTTGGAGTACGACGGACTCTTACATTATTGTCTCTATTAAATGTAGCTCATTGTTTCGTCGTTATAAATTAGCACTCTGGCTCCATGTTAGCGACAAAAAAAAGAAAAGACCGAGGTCTTTTCTTTTTAGGGGAGGTTGCGGAGAGCTTGCTCAGGCAACTCGAGTTTTCCGATGGTTTACATAAGCAAAAGCACTAGCGACAAGAAGCAAAAATGTCTTGGTTCTCTCGGTATTCTTTGGTTTGCACGTCCATTAGGCCAAGCAAGGAGTCGAACAGGTTATCGTGAGAAAAGCTCTGCTCTTTCCCCGCCTTTCTTAAGCAGGTTTGGTTTATCCCTTTCTGCTCGGCGAAGCCATCAGACATCCACATGATCATAGGCACATGGGTTTGCTCTTTCGGTGCCAATGAATAAGGCATGCCGTGTAAGTAGACACCATTTTCGCCTAATGACTCTCCGTGATCGGACACGTACATCAACGCCACGTTGTATTTGTCGGTCAGTTTCTCTAGTTTTTGCATCGCCTGTGAGAGGAAGAAATCCGTGTACAAGATGGTGTTGTCGTAGGTATTGACCACTTCTTCTTTGGTACAGTTTTCAATATCGGCGCGAGCACAGTCTGGGGTGAATTTCTTATGTTCTTCTGGATAGCGTTCAAAGTAAGTCGGGCCATGAGAACCAGAAATATGGTAGAAAATGATGCTATCTTGCTTGAGATCTTGCGTATCTTGTTCGAAGTTCTCTAGCATCGCTGTGTCGTAGCATACGTCGTTATTACACAATTGGTCGCTGTCTTTGGCGATGAGCGTCATCTCTTTGATTCGATGTGCGACCGCCTTATCCCCACCATCATGTTCTCTCCAAATAGAGTGAATGCCCGCGCGGTTCATAATGTCGACCACGTTATCTTGGTTGTAGGCTTTGTCGCGATCATAGTTGCTGCGATTCATGTTCGAGAACATGCAGGGTACTGAAACTGCGGTGGCTGTACCGCACGACTGAACATCAGAGAAAAATATCGGGTTATAAGGCTTGGTATGAGCGTTGGTTTCTCTCTCATAGCCATAATATTGGTAGTTATACACGCGAGCGGTTTCGCCAAGCACAAACACCAATAAGGTCGGTTTGGTTGCCGCTTTTGCTTGTGGCTTGAGTTGAGCATCTAATCCCAATTCTTGATAGGGGATGGGCTGTTTGATGTAGGTGTTATTGATATATTTGACTGTTGATGCTACATACTCGGTCGGAATGATCATCTTTTTGATGTGCGAGTTATTGCGACCAATCGATACGTAATCTTTGTAGAAAAGCCCGGCAATAATCGCAATGACGATCAAGGAAGAGAGCAAGCCAATCGATTTCCAGACAAAGAAATCCTTCCAAGACTCTTTTTCAAGTTTGGTAAACAACAGGATGAGAGATGGAATACCACCCATAGCCAGTAGCCATAAGATCGAGTGACCACTGATATAGCTGGCTGCTTCACCGCTATTGGTCTCAAACACATTCTCTATCATGCCGTAGTCGACGAATATGCCGTAATTGAACATGCTGTAGCTGACTAAGGTTGAGGTGATCAGCAATAAGATGAAAAACGGCTTAGAGAAAATAGGCCAGTTGAAGACTTGGAAGATGAAATTAAAGGCAGCAAGGAAGAAGATAGGAATGGAGATAAGAAACGCAACGCTTTCAGACTTCGATGCCTGAACAATACTAAACAGTTCTTGGGAGAGAGGTAGATTGACGACAAGCAGATAATACACGGCCAACACAAAAGGCAGCTTGTTTATCGACATGTTAAAGCTTGGTAGATTCATAGGTCTTGTTTTCCTGCGTCTCTTATCCCTTTATTTTAGTCTCGCTACCAAGAAAGCTCTAATATCAACGCATAAAGCTCAGTAAGTAATGGTGAGCGGTAAACCGGCTAAAGTGAAATGACGCGATAGTGCGTGTAGAAACAAAAAATTCACTTTACTGAGTGACCTTCATGACAAGGTGGAACAGCAAAGTGAATTAGTATGTTCAGCTTATTCTATGTGGTTCAATCACATTAGAAGTTGTAAGAACCACCGAAGCTAATGCTGTTGAAGGCAAGTGTTTTGTCTTCTTTCTTAAAGCCGTAGTCGTTCTCAACACTCACTGCGTCTGCTTGTGAGATTAGGCGTAGTGTTAGATGTTCGATTGGCGTGTATTCAACACCAACACCAAAGTGGAAACCGGTACCGCTATCGTCATCATATAGAGCTGCGTTATTTGCGTTTAGGTCAACAGAGCTTAAACCTGCAAGCACGAATGGACGAATCGTGTTGTCGAACGTATAACCTAGGTTTGCTGATAACGAAATAGAAGTTGGCGACAGTTTTGCAGCACCCTTTTTGTAGTCTGCGTAATCGTTGTAGCCAAGTTCAACACCAACGATACGGTTGAACTGGTAGCCACCGTATAGGTTGTAGCCCATGCCATCTGAATCTAAGCTACCTTGACCATCTGTATCAGAATCTTGGTAGACACTAAGTCCGCCACCAATGTACGCACCGCCGTCAGTACCTGCAGCCAAAGCTGGAAGAGAAACTGTGCTGATTAAACCCAGTGCTAATGCTGATTTCGTTATCTTGTTCATCTTTGTTACTCACTCTTAAATGTCATGCCAGTATCAATAATTTTTATTTTGCGCCCTTTCGACCGTTGGTGAGTATTATTCCGTAGTCTTGTATGTATTACTGTATGGCTTTGTAAGCTGAATCGTTACATAGTAGAAAAAATACACATCAGGTTGCTTAGTGAGTCAGGCTGTTTAAAACAAGGAATAAACATGCTAACGAAACAAAACACAGGTTTGGTGGTTGTGGACGTACAAGGCAAGCTCGCACGCCTTGTTGATGAGAGCGATACGCTGATTGCTAATTGCGGAAAGTTAGCTCAAGGAGCGCAGATTTTGGGGTTGCCAATTATTAGCTTGGAGCAGAACCCACAAAAGTTAGGTGCTACGGTCGACGAACTGAATGACCTATTGAGTGATGCTAAGCCGATACCCAAATTCACTTTCAACGCGTGTGATGAGCCTAAGTTTGTTGAGGCGGTGCAAGCCAAGGACGTGGATACTTGGTTAGTGTGTGGTATTGAGGCTCACATTTGTGTTTATCAAACCACAATGGGGTTGTTGGAACTTGGGTACAATGTTCAGGTAGTTGGCGACTGTATTAGTTCAAGAACGGCGCTCAACAAGGATCTGGCAATCCGCCGATTAACGGATGCTGGTATCCAAATCACAGGATTGGAAATGAGCTTATATGAACTGGTAAAGGACTGCCGCGCACCAGAATTTAAGTCCATTCTATCCTTGATTCGTTAATCACCGAGAGGCTGTCTATCGCCACCGCCTCGGTAAGAATCGAGCGCAACTTTCAAGCGACGCAGTTTGTCGCGCGAACGGTTCTTGTGATTGACTGCGATTCCCATCGAAAGCACATCTACTAGTGCCAACATTGCGTAACGAGAAGCCGATGGTTTGTAGATGAAATCGGTTTCCATATGCTTGATGGGTAACAAGATATCGGCAATTTTTGCTAGCGGTGTATCTTGTGGCGTAATCGCAATAATCTTAAGTCCGTACTGCTTGGCTAATTCGGCGGTTTCGGTGATCACTGGCGTAAAGCCTGTCGCTGAAATCATCACCATCACGTCATTGGCATCTGCCGTGGCAGCAACCATACGTGACATCAAGCCATCGTTGTACGACACCACTGGATAGCCCAATCGGAACAGTCGGTGTTGCAGTTCTTGAGAGGCGATAGTCGAACCACCACCCATGCCGATAGCAATGATTTGTCTGGCGTTATGCAGCCAGCTGACTGCGGTTTCAACGTCTTGCTCTTTGAACAAGGTGCGGTTGATGTCTAGGCTTTGCTTGATCGATTCGTAGATACCTTGATAACCCGTTTGGTCAACCGGTTCGAGGATAAAGCGCTGGCCAACGGTTAGCGTCTGAGCCAACTTAATCTTCATATCACGTACGTTGCTGCAACCGATCGCTTTAGCAAAACGTGTAATGGTGGCTTCACTCACTTGAGCGCTTTCAGCAAGCTCTGTGATGCTGGCATTGGCAGCAAAATCAATGTCGTCCATGATCAGCTTAGCGACTTTTTTCTCTGCATCACGAAGAGCGGGAAAACGCTCCGTTATCTGTGAAATGATATCTACTTCTAAACTCAAGAATCCTGATCCTTTGTTGATGGGGCTAATCGTTATTACCTAGTTATTAAGAATCTAGCTCGTAAGAAGCAAGCTCTTTAGCTTTTTATGAGCACTAATCCATTAAAAACTAAGCCTTAGCCCCGTTAGTATATCTTATTGCTTCGCTGATTCTAGCTTATTGAAAAATCGAACTAGAAGCAGGTTTTCACCCAGTTTGTTACCTGATGGTCGTCATCGCTGATGGCAATGTAGCGCCACTTATCGAAGGTTAAACACGGGTGTGAGGTTGAGAAGGCAATCATGTCTCCCACTTCAATCTCAGAAGAGCCGTCCGTTTCAACAAAGGTATGCTGATCCATCACGGCGGTCGCAGTCAGCCCTTTCACAGAGATAGCTTTGCCATTGCGATAGCCGCGTTCGGCAATAGGTAAACCCGCATCAAAGGCCACATCACGCTTGCCTAGCCCAACCACTAGTTTAGTCGGTTCTGGGCGAGAGATTACATACGCCCATACCTCAAGTGCCGATTCCAGATCTCCACCCAATTCACACGCGTAACCTTGGTTTGCTTGGGCACGCTGCAACACTTTGCTTTGTGCGTCTAGGTAAATGCCTGTGTCGTGAATGGCATAGCAGCCCGGGCGGATGATCGCCAAGTAATCGGTTAGGTTCGCCAAACATTCTGCAACCACGTCATACCAAGCAGAACCAGCGCCCGTGATGATAGGTTGCCCTGCAATTAGGCCATCTGACGCGAGGCTTTCGACTGAGGTGAGCGCGTGATTTAAGAAGGTACGAATGTCTTGTTCTGCATTGTCACCGTGAATCACACCTTCATATACCTCAATACCTGCCAGCGAAAGGGCAGGTGTGTCTTGTATGGTTTGAGCCAGTTCTAGAACTTCTTGTGGTGAACGACAACCACAGCGACCGCCCGGTACACCAAATTCGATCAGTACTTTTAGTGTCTGTTTTGTATTAGAGAAATATTGGTTAAGTTGCTGCACGTTTACCGAAGAATCCACACAACAGTAAAAGTCGATATCAAACTCACTGATCAACTGTTCAACGATCGCCATGTTGGTTTTACCCACCAATTGGTTGGCCATGATGATTCGTTTTGCACCCGCCATAGCGGCAACTTCTGCCTGTGCAGGCGTTGCTACTGTAATACCCCAAGCGCCATTTTCTAGTTGTTGGCGGAAAAAAGCAGGTGTCATTGATGTTTTGCCATGTGGCGACAATTTAACCTGATGGTGATCGGCGAATGATTGCATCCAATTCAGGTTATTGGTTAAGGCGGATTGTTTGATAATTGCTACCGGGAGCGAAATATCTTCATCAACCAGTCGGTAAATACCGTTCTCAGATTGTGATATTGCTCTCCCTTTTTGGCCTTTTTCAGTCAAGATAAAACTATCGTTTTGATACTTTATAACATCTTTATGTGCAGGGTTATGTTTCATTACTGATTCCTAACATGATTTAAGTTGTTGTTATTTAATGTTTAAATATATCCACAATCTGTTTTGTGGTAGAAACTATCACACAAATTAAAATATTATGTGTGTTTTGTCACTGAAAATAATCGGCTGAATTTCTAATATAGCTCCATCAACAGAGTGGATTGAGAGAGTGAGAAATGTTGTTCGATACGATAATTAAAAATGTAGAGGTGTTCGATGGCACCGGCGAACAATCGTTTTGTGCCGATGTAGCAATCCGAGATGGAAAAATCGCCGAAATTGGCAAAATCGATCATGAAGATTGCAGCCAGTTGGTTGAGGGAGCAGGCTTAGCATTGGCTCCTGGATTCATCGATGTACACACACACGACGATACCAATGTTATTCGTTACCCAGACTGCCTACCAAAGATCAGCCAAGGTGTGACAACCGTGATTGTTGGTAACTGTGGCATCAGCGCATCGCCAACGGTTTTGGCGGGCGATCCACCAGACCCAATGAACCTATTAGGCGCGCAGGCTGATTTCAAATACCCAACCTTTGCCGCGTATGCACAAGCAGTGGAGCAAGCGCAACCAGCGGTGAACGTAGCAGCGTTAGTTGGCCACACCACACTGCGTAACCAAGTGATGGACGACCTACAACGCACCGCAAGCGAAGAAGAAATCGCGGTAATGCAAACCAACCTTGATTTAGCGATGGAGCAGGGTGCACTGGGTTTGAGTTCAGGTTTGGCTTACGCCAGCGCGAAACAAGCTAATGCCAACGAAGTGATGCAGTTAGCGAAAGTGCTTTCTAGCCATGGCGGCATCTATACCACGCATATGCGTACCGAATTTGAAGAGATCTTAAGCGCGATGGAAGAAGCGTTTGAGACTGGGCAATACGCGAAAGTACCGGTTGTTATCTCTCACCTTAAATGTGCAGGTGCAGGTAACTGGGGCAGAACCGTTGAAGTACTTGATTTGATGAACAAGGTTTCTGAGCACCAAGATGTGTCTTGCGACTGCTACCCATACTCAGCGAGCTCTTCGACATTAGATTTGAAACAGGTGACGGACGATTTCGATATCTTCATTACTTGGTCTAAAGCAAAGCCAGAACATGCAGGCAAAACGCTTAAGCAGATTGCTGATGAGATGAACCTACCACTGATGGACGCAGCAAAAGCGCTTCAACCAGCCGGTGCGGTTTACCACTGCATGGATGAGAACGACGTAAAGCGCGTATTGAAATACAAGCTGACCATGGTTGGTTCTGATGGTTTACCAAATGACCCGCATCCACATCCAAGATTGTGGGGCACTTTCCCGAAAGTCTTAGGCCACTACTGCCGAGATGAAAAACTGTTTGCGCTGCCAGAAGCGATTCACAAAATGACCGGAATGTCTGCGAAGCGCTACAACCTCGCGGGAAGAGGTGAGATTCGCCAAGACGCATTTGCCGATTTAGTTTTATTTGATCCAAAGAATATTAAAGACACAGCAACATTTGAAAATCCTATGTCAGTTGCTGAGGGAATCGAAAGTGTATTTGTAAATGGTGAGTTAACTTACCAAAAAGGAAAAGTAAAAAATAATCGTTCAGGCGTTTTTATTTACCGTAATTAGAATTTAATTATTTTATTAAATATACAGTAATAAGAAAACGACGAATTAATTTAAATATATTGGAACAGAACCAATATTATCTATAAAGAAGTGGAGTTAAAAAATGACTATTAAACGTTACGGTGTTGAAGGCGGTACAGGTACAGGCGGACAACATTTACCATTTGCACGCGCAACTGAAGCGGGTGGTTTCCTATACGTTTCTGGCCAGACACCGATGACAGATGGTGAAGTGGTAGAGGGTGGCATTGTTGACCAGTCTCGCCTAGCGATCCAAAACTGTGTCGATATCATGACTGAAGCGGGCTACGGCCTAGAAGACGTAATGCACGTAAAGGTTGTGCTAACGGATTCTCGTTACTTCCAATCTTTTAATAAGGTATTCAAAGAGTTCTTCGGTGCTAACCCACCGGCTCGTATCTGCATGGTCTGTGACCTAGTGGTAGACGTGAAGGTTGAAGTAGATGTGACTTGCTACCGCGCGGATCGCGTTTAGTAATAACCTAATCACAATTACCTACTTAGAGAGTATTAGGGGCAGGGCAAGATTACGAAGCCCCTTGCCCTGCAAGGACTTGCGAAAGGTAAGCGTT
>NZ_JBFSUL010000067.1:0-27104 GCF_041467395.1 Vibrio sp. 10N.247.310.98
CTCGTATCTCGTATCTCGTATCTCGTATCTCGTATCTCGTATCTCGTATCTCGTAGAAGCATAAGAAAGCCCCAACACGAATGTCGAGGCTAAAGTATCTTTATTTATGTTCTAGCTGAGTATCCGCTGCGTGCTACTCTTCGTTGTTTTCAGCAAACTTAGATGGTGACATGCCAAAGTGGTGCTTAAACCTTTGACTGAAATAGGAAGGGTCATTGAACCCCGAATCAAACGCCACATCAGAGATCTTCTCTCCAGCGAGTAAGCGCTCACACGCATGCTCTAGACGTACTTCATTCAAGTGCTCTTTGAAGGTCTTGTTGTAAGCCGATTTAAAGCGTCTCTGTAAGCTTCTCTCAGACATAAACAAATACTTAGCGGCAGTTGCAGTACTGAACTCGGCATCAGCGTAGTTTTCACTCACAAGCTGCGACACTCTGTTCTTCCACTCTTGTTCCGCTGTCAGTTTTTGTTGCTCTGGTGTTGAGGCGGCAAGCTTAATGGTTTCAATCTGTTCAATTGTGCTGGCTTCAAGATTGTCGAGTACTTGATACTCAATTGGCCACGAAAGCTGAACCTTATTTTGAGACTCCGAAACCAAGGCATTAAGCTCACCACCGCTCTGATTCATCAATAGCGGCAGCTTTTCGATGTTAAGGTCGGTCGACTTTCCGGTATTGTCACCCATGCTTGATGCCAGTTTAGGGAAAGGCATCCCATGATCTCGAATGGTCACAACAAGATGCTCCTTAACCTCTTCAACCAGAACCACCATACTCTGCGACTTAAAGTTTCTCTTGATGATGCTCGCAACCAAGCTATTGAAGATAATATCGAGATTAAAATACAGCAACGAGACATATCGTTGTTTTGTTTCGACTTTAATATCCAATTCAATACCGGCTTTGGTTAAGTCATCCTGCCAAGCTTTGAGTACCGCCTCTAAGATTAAAATTATATCGTAACAAACTTGCCCTTTCCCTTGGGGGGTATTGCTCAATTGCGCTAAGCCATTTTTCAAGGTTAGAATCGGCGACTTCCCGAGCTCGTCATTCCAATTCGGGAGCATCGCAGCAATATGATTCACTTCAGAAGAGAGTTCATTGGCAGTGTGAGACACAAGCGCATTCTTCACGGATAGCTGCTTTTTAAGCTGTTGATTAGTGGCGAGTAATATCCGGCTTTGGTGCCTCAATTGGTCTGTCTTCAGTGCAACTTGCGCTTTTAAGTGCCGGTTGGCAAAAGTGACATAACGCGAACGCCAAAAGACTAAGATAGTCACAACGCCAATCAGTAATATCAGAGAGCTTGCTGCAGCCCAATTGGTCAGATACCAAGGCTCCGCAATCGAGAAGCTTTGATTGGTTGACACAAAGCGATAATGGGAGTCTTTAACCGGCTTCACTTCAAGTGTGTAATCCCCTGGAAGAAG
Source organism: Vibrio sp. 10N.247.310.98 (assembly GCF_041467395.1). NCBI lineage: Bacteria > Pseudomonadati > Pseudomonadota > Gammaproteobacteria > Vibrionales > Vibrionaceae > Vibrio > Vibrio sp. 10N.247.310.98. Next base: position 1,433 of record NZ_JBFSUL010000067.1, read on the forward strand.
ATGATCGAGCGTTAACAAGCCCCCTTCAAACTCACTCCAAGGTTCATCGTCGCTCAGTCGGTATTCCATCGCAGGTGCGAACGTTGCTGGTAAGATACCTAGCTTAAACCCCATCGATGAACCATAAGGAATCTCATCCAGCTCTGCCGTTTTCCCGCCAAGTGATACCGTTTGTTGGTCGACACTTATCTTACTCAACAAGGCACGGCTATGAGGTGTAGTTGATACCAGTAACTCGTTAGATAACGCGCTGACTACACCATACTTTGAGCCGAAAACAAGCCTCGAAGGTTGGCTATCTTGACTGTAAAAAAGAGCACACGCTCCTGCCGCCAGTTCATTGGTGATCAAACCAAATGGCGAACCTATGTGTTTATGCAGTTGCCCATCCAATCCGTAATAACTGATGCCTTTCGAAGAGCCTAACCAAACACCATTGTCATCGCTTATCAGGCAGTTGGGGCTAATATTGTCTTCAACAAGAGTGATTTCTTGAATAATAGAGCTGTCATCCGGGATTCGATACACGCCATAACTGCTCGCAAACCACTGCGCTCCATCCTTCGCTTTTTCAATATCGACGACTTTGCCAAACCGTTCGCTGGAACGACTAAAGCTAATTCGTTTATCAATGAACGAGTAGAAGCCATGATCCGTTCCTATATAGATGCGACCTAGCAAGCCTACATTGAGAGCGGTGATCTTCGCAGGCAAGAACTTGTCGACTAACCAGTCAGTGCCATAACTCGTCAGTTTCATGGTTTCGATAGATAACGAATAGAGGTTTTGCCCAGAGGTCATCCAAAGAACGTTATCGGCTTGAAGCGCAAGGTTTTCAACACGCACTCCCTCAATTGGCCTTGGTAAATCAAGGGCTTCGGGTTGTAGTGTTTCCGTATTTAGACTGATGATACCTTGTTCGGTCGCCAACCAAATGGAAGAGCCAAAGATCTCAAAATCATTAACAGGGTTAGAGTAAACACGAATTGGGTTCTCTTCACTTTCAGAATCAACCAAGTAGAGCCCCATTGAAGACGCGACCCAAGATAACTGGTCACTGACAGGCAGTACTTTATTGATCACCACACTACTCGAATGCATGCCTATTCCAGTTAGGGGTGTTCTCGAGAAGGTTTTGCTGAACAGTGAGAAGTATCGGATACCGTTGTTTGTCGCAACCCACATACCACCAGCATGATCGTTTATCAACGAATATATTTTCTCTCCCGGTAACGAGAAGTCTTGACTAGCGGCTTGTTCGAATCGAGTAATTTGTCCCGTAATAAAGTTGTAGCTAATAAGGCCGTGCTCTGTACCAATCCAATACTGGTCCGAAGTTTCGGCCAACGAGAGAACATGCGACCCTTTAACGATGGTCTCTTTGTCTGGGTTCGCGAGATCAACAATCACAGCACCATTTAAAGTACCGATCACTAACTCACGTCGAGCATTCGAAAAATAAACCGTCTCAATATGGTTTTTGTCTGATGCGGTGACATGGGTAAACTCTTGATTCTCTGAAAGGTAAACGCCAGAACTGGTCGCTAGCACCCACTTTGATAGTACCCACTCAGCGTCGTTAATCGCAATGTCACTGCTGTTATTGTATCGGTACAGTTTAAGTAGAGAGTAGGTGTTGAATTCTAAAGATTGAGTGTTGTAGGTATAGAAATTACTGCCGTCAGTAACCCAAATATAATCGCCTGATGCACCGATATTCGCTATTTCAGCGCCGGGACTTAGGCTAAACGCCAATTCGTTGCCAATTCCAGGGTTATGTCGATAGACCTCATTGTCGAAAAATGTCCAAAACTCATCGTTCAGAAAGGCGACTCTTTCCGAAGAAAATTGCAGTAAGCTTCCCTTGCGAGGGAATAGAGTTCGACCATCGTAAAAGAGTACTTTTCCATGCACATCATGAACCCAGAGCCCACCTCCGGCACCTAAATACAAGTTTTTAGCCGCAAGGAAATTCCCTTGCGCTTGAACGGGCAAAGGATAGAAAACGGAGGGCGAGGTATTTACCGCTAGAACGCTAAATGAAATGCTCATTAACATGAACATTTTGAAGATAATTCGATACAACTCTTAATCCTGAACAGCAACAACACATGAAATTTCGGGTACCACAACGTCTTATCGTTGCTAAACCAAAAACTGAGTTTTTTTGTGCTTATTATTATCTTTCCATTTTAGCGGAAATTAGAAAAGGAGAAAGGAGGTTTGTTATTTGTTAGGAGGTTTTATCTTAGCGGTCACGAAAATGCCGCAAAAAGCGGCATGATTCATAAATTAACGAGAGCAAAGTAGAGTAAAGAATACTCGTTTATGACTTACTTCTCGTCTAAGCAACTTGTATAGCTATCTGTAAGTTGCTGAAGAAAATCGAAATAGCTTCCACTCTTCACTTCAACTGTTGAACCGATAGGGTCAAGCTGACCTTGTTTTGCGTTACTTCCGCGCGTCACTGATTCAATCACAGCAGGAGTGAATTGAGGCTCAGAAAACACACATTGAACGTTTTCACGTACTATCGTTTTCTTAATAGCGATCAGGCTTTTTGCACCCGGCTTACGCTCTGGGCTCACCGTAAAGTGACCTAAGTTATTTAGCTCAAACTCTTGCTCAAAGTAACCATACGCGTCATGAAAAACGTAGTAACCTTTGTCTTTCACGGGTGCAAGTTGCTCTCGAATAGACTGTTGCTTCTCTTTCAATGCAATCAGGAATGAATCGAGATTCTCTTGGTACGCCATTGCGTTGTCTGGATCAGATTCAATCAACTTAGCTGAGATGTATTTTGCAGCTACTTCAACTTGCTCGATACCTAACCAAAAATGCGGGTCATGGCTACCGTGGTGGTGCCCTTCATGTGCATCGTGGTCATGCTCTTCGTGTCCGAACTCTCGCAAGTTGATTCCGGGAATATCACTGATCTTGATAACATTTTCTTTTGAACCAATCACCTTAGTCAGAAAGGCTTCTAGGTCAGGGCCGAACCAGATGACCATATCGGCACTGTGAACTTTTTTGACATCCGATGGCTTAAGCGCATAATCATGCGGCGAAGCATTGCTGTTCATCAACACATCCGGCTCACTAACGCCTTGCGTTAATTCTGTCACAATCATTTGAATTGGTTTAAAGCTTGTTAGAATAGTATTGGCACTTGCGACACTTGGCGCTAAAAGCAAAATAGCAAGTATAAAAGATGAACGTGACATAATCCCTCGATAATAGAAAAGTAGCTTAGGCTTGAGGTAAATGTTACATTATAACATTAGCGAATTGCAAATGAGTTCTATTCATGGATAACTTAATCCAACTAGATTCTGTGAGCGTCGAATTTGACGGTCGAAAAGTTCTAGACAACATCTCTCTAAATTTAGAGCGCGGCAGAATCACCACCCTGATTGGGCCAAACGGTGCAGGAAAGTCGACATTAGTAAAAGTGGTACTGGGTTTACAGACCAAATTTTCAGGCACAATAACAAAAGCTAAAAAACTGAAAATTGGCTATGTACCACAAAAATTAAAGCTCAATGATTCCCTACCGCTCAACGTAGAGCGTTTTCTAAAACTCACTGGCAATTTCAGTCAGCAAGAGATCCTTGAAGCATTGAAGCTTGTTGGTGCTGAACATCTGCAGAAGAGTAACATGCACCAGCTATCTGGCGGAGAAAACCAACGTGTGCTCATTGCTCGTTCATTGCTAAAAAGACCAGATCTACTGGTTCTCGATGAACCGGCTCAAGGCGTCGACGTTCAAGGGCAAATAGACCTGTATGACTTGATTGACACCATTCGCCACCGCTTTGGTTGTGCCGTATTTATGGTTTCACACGATCTGCATTTAGTGATGGCAAAAACAGACGATGTTATCTGTTTACACCACCACATCTGTTGCTCAGGCGCACCTGCAGACATCAAACACCATCCTTCGTATATTGCGCTCTTTGGCACCGCGACCCAAGAGACGCTAGCGTTTTATCATCACCAACACGAACATCACCATCATGATCTCGCAGGCCAGCCTGTCGAAGGCGACGTGCATGAATGTTCAAACCATAAACACGGACACCACTAATGCTTGAGTTTCTTCTTCCCTCTATTTTGGCGGGTTTGGGTATTGCACTAATTGCAGGCCCACTAGGTTCATTCGTGGTGTGGCGTAAGATGGCTTACTTTGGTGACACGCTTGCTCACGCTTCTTTGATGGGCTTAGCACTTGGCTTTCTGTTCAACATTAACTTGTATTTCGCGCTGCTGATTTGTTGTTTGATGCTGGCCGTGTTGCTAGTGACTTTACAAAAACAAAAGCTGGTCGCGACCGATACCCTACTCGGTATTTTGGCGCACAGTGCGCTATCACTTGGTTTGGTTGCTGTCAGTTTCTTAGATAACGTTCGTGTTGACCTAATGAGCTACCTATTTGGTGACTTGCTGGCAGTATCTCCAACGGATTTAGTGTTCATCTATGCGGGTGCAGCTGTGATTGGATTGGTGCTTGCTATCTTTTGGCGACCACTACTATCAACGACGGTTAACGAAGATCTCGCGGCGGTTGATGGTATCAATATTGATTTAATGCGTCTGATTCTGATGCTATTGGTTGGTATCGTGATTGCTGTAGGTATGAAGTTTGTTGGTGCGTTAATCATGACATCGCTACTGATTATTCCTGCAGCAACGGCAAGGAGGTTCTCGAGCACACCTGAGCAGATGGCCTTCCTTGCATCAATTATTGGCTCTATCGCTGTATTCGGTGGATTAAGCTTGTCTTGGTTCTATGATACGCCCGCTGGCCCGTCTGTGGTTATCAGTGCTGCAGCAATGTTTATGCTATCTCAAATGGTTAGAAGCCGAGCTTAGCACTTAGCAGGACGATTTCTAATCTCGTATCCCGAGAACATAAAAAAGGCTTGGTCAGTGACCAAGCCTTTTTTATATCGTTCAGTTAACTTCTATCTCAATCGATAAAAGCCAGCTGATTACCAACCCGTGATTTCACGTAGGCCTTTACCGATGTCAGCAAGAGACTTAACAGTCTTAACGCCTGCTGCTTCTAGTGCTGCGAATTTATCTTCAGCAGTACCTTTACCGCCAGAGATGATTGCGCCTGCGTGGCCCATACGTTTGCCCGGAGGAGCAGTAACACCAGCGATGTAAGATACAACTGGCTTAGTTACGTTTGCTTTGATGAAATCAGCCGCTTCTTCTTCCGCAGTACCACCGATTTCACCAATCATTACGATTGCTTCAGTTTCTGGGTCTTCTTGGAAAAGTTTCAAGATATCAATGAAGTTTGAACCTGGGATAGGGTCACCACCGATACCAACACATGTAGACTGACCAAAGCCTTCATCTGTTGTTTGCTTAACTGCTTCGTATGTCAGAGTACCTGAACGAGATACGATACCTACTTTACCCTTCTTGTGGATGTGACCAGGCATGATACCAATCTTACACTCGTCTGGAGTGATAAGACCTGGACAGTTAGGACCGATCATGCGAACGCCAGTTTCTTCTAGCTTCACTTTAACGTCGATCATATCTGTTGTAGGGATACCTTCAGTGATCGTTACGATCAGTTCGATACCTGCATCAATCGCTTCTAGGATTGCATCTTTACAGAAAGGAGCTGGTACGTAGATAACTGTTGCTGTTGCGCCAGTTACTTCTACCGCTTCACGTACTGTGTTGAATACTGGAAGGCCTAGGTGAGTTTGACCACCTTTACCAGGTGAAACACCACCAACCATTTGCGTACCGTATGCGATAGCTTGGTCTGAGTGGAATGTACCTTGACCGCCAGTGAAACCCTGACAGATTACTTTAGTGTCTTTGTTAATTAATACAGACATTATTTAGCCTCCGCAGCAGCAACAACTTTCTGAGCAGCATCTGTTAGAGATTCAGCTGCAATGATATCAACATCAGAATTAGCAAGTACTTCGCGACCTAGGTCTGCGTTTGTACCTTCTAGACGAACAACTACAGGAACTGTTACGCCGACTTCTTTAACTGCACCGATAATACCTTCAGCGATCATGTCACAACGAACGATGCCACCGAAAATGTTTACGAGTACTGCTTTAACATTGTCATCAGAAAGGATGATCTTGAATGCTTCAGCTACACGTTCTTTTGTCGCGCCGCCGCCTACATCAAGGAAGTTTGCTGGCTTGCCGCCGTGTAGGTTTACGATATCCATCGTACCCATCGCAAGGCCTGCACCGTTAACCATACAGCCAACGTTACCATCTAGTGCTACGTAGTTCAGTTCCCACTGTGCTGCGTGTGCTTCGCGCTCATCTTCTTGAGATGGATCGTGCATTTCACGTAGTTTAGGCTGACGGTACATCGCGTTTGAGTCGATGTTGATCTTGCCGTCTAGACAAAGCAGGTTGCCTTCGCCAGTAATTACAAGCGGGTTGATTTCTAGTAGAGCTAGGTCGTACTGAGAAAACATTTGGCCAAGACCCATGAAGATCTTAACGAACTGTTTGATTTGATCGCCAACTAGACCAAGTTTGAACGCCAGTTCACGGCCTTGGTAAGCTTGAGGGCCTACTAGAGGATCGATCGCTGATTGGTGAATCAACTCTGGAGTTTCTTCAGCGATTTTCTCAATGTCCACACCGCCTTCAGTTGACGCCATGAATACAATTTTACGCGTTGCGCGGTCAACAACAGCACCTAGGTAAAGTTCGTTAGCAATGTTTGATGCTTCTTCAACTAGGATCTTAGTTACAGGCTGACCATTAGCGTCTGTTTGGTAAGTCACTAGGTTTTTACCTAGCCACTTTTGTGCAAACTCTTTAACGCCTTCTTTGGTGTCATGTAGCTCTACGCCGCCCGCTTTACCGCGGCCACCAGCGTGTACTTGACACTTAACGACTTTCTTGGCTGTACTGATACGACCTGCAGCTTCGAAAGCTTCTTGTGCAGTATCACATGCGAAACCTTCTGGTACAGGCAAACCGAATTCTGCAAACAGCTGTTTGGCTTGGTATTCATGCAAATTCATTTTGATATTCCGTTTATTTTCCCTTAAGGGATTATTATTTCCATAACGACACAGTTTCCTGTGTTACGTCTGTAGGGTCTTCTCAAAACAACTGCTGTCCATTTTCTAATGGCTTTACAGTTCAATTGAAGGCCAGACGTTGAGCAGCCTAGCCTTTGAAACTTTTTACGTCTAGCTAACGGGGTTAACTAGACGTTTTAGCGATACTAAACGTCTAATAGCAGACGTGCAGGATCTTCTAGAAGCTCTTTGATGGTCACTAGGAAGCCAACTGATTCACGGCCATCGATTAGACGGTGGTCGTAAGAAAGCGCTAGGTACATCATTGGTAGAATCTCTACCTTGCCATCAACAGCCATTGGACGGTCTTGGATTTTGTGCATACCCAAAATTGCCGCTTGAGGCGGGTTGATGATTGGCGTAGACATTAGAGAACCAAATACACCACCGTTTGTGATAGTGAAGTTGCCGCCCATCAGTTCATCAACCGTTAGCTTGCCGTCACGACCTTTGATTGCTAGCTCTTTGATGCCTTTTTCGATATCAGCGAAACCTAGTGTGTCACAGTCTTTGAGTACTGGAGTCACTAGACCACGTGGCGTAGATACCGCCATGCTGATGTCGAAGTAGTTGTGGTAAACGATATCTGTACCATCAATAGAAGCGTTCACTTCTGGGAAACGCTTCAGTGCTTCTGTTACTGCTTTCACGTAGAAAGACATGAAGCCAAGACGCGTATCGTGACGTTTCTCGAATTGGTCTTTGTACTGCTTACGAAGGTCCATGATTGGCTTCATGTTCACTTCGTTGAAAGTAGTCAGCATTGCTGTGCTGTTTTTCGCTTCTAGAAGACGGTTTGCAACTGTCTTACGCAGGCGAGTCATAGGCACGCGTTTTTGGCTGCGAGCCGCTGCTGGCGCTTCAACTGCTGGTGCAGATGCTGCTGCCGGAGCCGCTTTCGCTGCTGCTAGGTGTGCGTCGATGTCTTCACGAGTAATACGACCACCAACACCAGTGCCTTTAACGTCAGCTGGTTGTAGGTTGTGCTCAGCAAGCAGGCGACGAACAGCTGGGCTTAGTGCGTCGTTGTTCTCTTCTGTTAGCGCAGCTTTATGGCGCTTATCAGGAGATGCTTCTGTATCTTCAGTGGTGTCTTTCGTTGGTTCACCAGCGACAGCACCCGGCTTGATTTTAGCCAAAAGCTGCTTAGAAAGTACCGTAGCACCCTCTTCTTCGATGATAGCTTCCAGAACACCCGCTTCAGGAGCCGGTACTTCTAGAACTACTTTATCTGTTTCGATATCTACAATGACTTCATCACGTGCAACCGCTTCGCCCGGTTTTTTGTGCCAAGTAGCAACTGTTGCATCAGCCACAGATTCAGGTAAATCTGGAACCAGAATTTCAATTGTCATGTGCGTATTTTCCTTTTACTTCTAGTTCTTAAGTAGGGTCAAAGCGTCGTCAACTAACGCTTTTTGTTGTTTCAAGTGTACTGACATATAGCCAACAGCTGGTGATGCTGATGCAGGACGACCTGCGTATTGAATATCAGCACCTACTGGGATAGCAGCTCGGAAATTATGTTGGCTACTGTACCAAGCACCTTGGTTTTGTGGCTCTTCTTGACACCAAACGTAATCGACTACATTTGTGTACTGTGCGATGGCAGCTCTCACGTCCTCATAAGGGAACGGGTAAAGTTGCTCAATACGTACAATAGCGACATCGTCTTGCTCGTTCTTACGTCTTTGGTCAAGCAGGTCAAAGTAAACCTTACCTGAACAGAACACGACGCGTTTTACGTTCTCAGGAGCCAGATCATCAATTTCTGCGATAGCTGGTTGGAACGTGCCTTCTGCCAAATCTTCAAGAGAAGAAGTACACAGAGGGTGACGAAGCAATGACTTAGGTGACATTACAATCAGTGGACGACGCATTGGTCGAACAACCTGACGGCGAATCATGTGGTAAACCTGAGCTGGTGTTGAAGGAACAACAACCTGCATGTTTTGTTCAGCACATAACTGAAGGTAACGCTCAAGACGTGCAGAAGAGTGCTCCGGGCCTTGGCCTTCATAACCGTGAGGAAGCAGCATAGTTAGACCACATAGACGTGCCCACTTTTGCTCACCTGATGAAATGAATTGGTCGATAACAACTTGTGCACCGTTTGCGAAGTCACCAAATTGAGCTTCCCAAAGGGTTAGACCGCTTGGCTCTGCTGTCGCGTAACCATACTCAAATGCGAGTACCGCTTCTTCAGATAACACAGAGTCAAACACTTGGAATGGCCCTTGTTTATCATGAATGTTCGCAAGAGGAACATACGTGCTTGCATCTGATTGATTGTGCAGTACTGAGTGACGGTGGAAGAACGTACCACGACCTGAATCTTGGCCTGAGATACGAATACGCTTACCGTCGTCAACAAGTGTTGCGTATGCCAGAGTTTCAGCCATACCCCAATCGACTTGTTTCTCACCATTCACCATGGCAGTACGATCGTTGTACAGTTTATTTACTCGGCTTTGCAGCTTGTGGCTGTCCGGGTATTGACAAAGTTTGGTACCAAGCTCTTTCAGGCGCTCGATATCAATCTTGTTATCCCACTCGATGTTCCAGTCGTGACCTAGGTAAGGAGACCAGTCTACTGAGTGAAGTGCCATTGGACGCCACTCTTTAACCACAACTTCACCGTGATCAAGTGCATCACGATATTCGTTAACTAGCTGAGTTGCTGTATCAATACCAAACTCACCGCGCTCCATTAGCACGTCAGCGTAAAGCTTACGTGGTGTTGGGTGCTTCTTGATTTTTTGGTACATCAAAGGCTGTGTTGCATTCGGCTCATCGGCTTCATTGTGACCGTGGCGACGGTAACAAACCAAATCAATAACAACATCACGCTTAAACGTATTACGGTAATCCAATGCAAGACGCGCAACAAACGCAACCGCTTCTGGATCATCAGAGTTAACGTGGAAAATCGGAGCCTGAACCATCTTCGCGATATCGGTACAGTACATCGTAGAGCGTGTATCGCGAGGGTTAGACGTTGTAAAACCAACTTGGTTGTTTACAACGATACGAACCGTACCACCTACACAGAAACCACGAGCTTGAGACATGTTAAACGTCTCTTGTACTACACCCTGACCAGCGATAGCTGAGTCACCGTGGATAGTAATTGGAAGTACACGGCTACCATCATTATCACCAAGGCGATCTTGACGTGCACGTACTGAACCGATAACTACCGGGTTTACGATTTCTAAGTGAGATGGGTTAAATGCTAGTGCTAAGTGAACGTTGCCGCCTGGCGTTGCGAAGTCCGCAGAGAAGCCTTGGTGGTATTTCACATCACCAGTACCCCACGTGTCATCGTGCTTGCCCGCAAACTCGTCAAACAGGTCTTGTGGCTTTTTACCAAGCACGTTGACCAACATGTTTAGACGACCACGGTGAGCCATACCAACAACAACTTCACGCATGCCTTGTCCGCCAGCATGACGAATAATTTCTTTCGTCATTGGGATAAGAGCATCACCACCTTCCAACGAGAAGCGTTTTGCGCCTGGGAATTTCGCACCAAGATAGCGCTCAAGACCTTCAGCAGCAGTTAGCTCTTCTAGGAAAGCTTGCTTTTCTTCTTTGTTGAAAGAGGGTTGACCAGATACAGACTCTAAACGTTGTTGGATCCAACGCTTTTGCTCTGTATTTGTCATGTGCATGTATTCAGCACCAATAGAGCCACAATACGTTTGCTTTAGAGATTTGTAGAGATCTTTAAGCACCATCGTCTCTTGGCCAATGGCGTAAGAGCCGACGTTGAACGTCTCATTGAGGTCATCTTCGGTAAGAGTGTGGAAAGAAGGGTCCAGTTCATCAACTGTCGCTCTTTTCCATAAACCTAGGGGGTCTAGATTTGCTGCTTGATGCCCTCGGAATCGATAGGCATTAATAAGTTGCAGAACCTTTACTTGTTTCGCATCGACATCTGGATCACTAACTTGGACACTGTAATGCTTTGTTTCTTGAGCGAGTCGACGGAAGTATTCACGAACACGAGAGTGTGGTTGTTCCACTGTCTCTGAAGCTTGCACAGGCAGTTCTTCAAAAACACTTCTCCATTCGTCACTTACCGAATCTGGGTCACTTAGATACAGTTCATAGAGTTCTTCTACGTACGTTGCATTGGCGCCAGCCAAGTGTGAAGACTCGAGCCATGCCTTCATCACGCCGTTGTGCATATTTTCCCTTAACCAGTAGTTTTCACGTTTGCTGCGGTCTATGCCGAGCTATTAAAAGGCCGCCCCAAAACTTCTAGGGCGGCAATTTTTATATAACTTAAACCGAACGATTCACTAGCATGGTCTTGATGTGACCAATAGCTTTCGTCGGATTTAATCCCTTAGGACAAACACTTACACAATTCATGATGCCATGGCAACGAAAAACGCTAAATGCATCATCAAGATCGGACAAACGTTCGTCTGTCGCTGTATCTCGGCTATCAATTAGCCAACGGTACGCTGCAAGCAGGCCTGCTGGTCCGATGAATTTGTCAGGGTTCCACCAGAATGATGGGCATGACGTTGTACAACATGCACACATGATACATTCGTACAATCCATCTAAATGAGCACGCTCATCAGGGCTTTGTAAGTTTTCACGAGCCGGTGGCACATTGCCATCAGACACTAAGAATGGCTTCACTTTTTCGTAGTTATCGTAGAACTGAGTCATGTCTACAATCAGGTCACGAACAACGGGTAAGCCAGGCAGTGGGCGAATCACAATCTTGTCTTGGCCCGAAAGCGCAGACAATGGCGTGATACACGCTAGGCCATTTTTACCGTTCATGTTCAAACCATCCGAGCCACATACACCTTCACGGCATGAGCGACGGAATGAGATTGTTGGATCTTGCTCTTTCAACAGAATAAGCGCATCCAAAAGCATCATGTCTGAACCTTCATCCACTTCTAGAGTGTATTCCTTCATATAAGGTTTCTGGTCGACATCTGGATTGTAACGATATAAAGAGAAATTCAGTTTCATGGTCATATCTCCTTAGTACGTACGTGCTTTTGGTGGGAACGCTTCACGATGGATAGGTTCCATGTTTACACCACGCTTAGTCATGCTCTCTGACTCTGGGTTGTAAAGTGAGTGGCATAGCCATTGCTCATCATCACGGTCAGGGAAATCGAATCGAGCGTGTGCGCCACGGCTCTCTGTACGGAAATTTGCAGCAACAGCCGTTGCGAATGCCGTTTCCATCAAGTTTTCAAGCTCTAGACACTCGATACGTTGAGTGTTGAACTCTGTAGACTTATCAGATAGGTGTGCATTTTTCAGACGCTCGCGAATCGCTTTTAGCTCTTCTAGGCCTTCAGCCATTGCTTTGCCTTCACGGAATACTGAGAAGTTGTTCTGCATACATTGCTGAAGATCTTTACGGATTTGCGCTGGATCTTCGCCGTCTGTGCTGTTTTCCCAACGGTTGTAACGCTCTAGTGAACGCTCAATGTCAGCTTCAGTTGCAGGTTTCGCTTCGTCTTGCTTCTTCAGTGTCTCACCTAGGTGTAGACCTGTCGCACGACCAAATACCACCAAATCAAGCAGTGAGTTACCACCTAGACGGTTGGCACCATGTACTGATACTGATGCGATTTCACCACAAGCAAATAGACCTTGGATTTCAACATCGCTGCCGTCTTCGGTTTGCTTAATAGCTTGACCAGAAACTTGTGTTGGAACACCACCCATCATGTAGTGACATGTCGGGATTACTGGGATTGGCTCTTTCACTGGATCAACGTGAGCAAAGGTACGAGAAAGTTCACATACACCAGGAAGACGAGATTCAAGCGTCTCTTTACCTAAGTGATCAAGCTTAAGCTTAATATGTGGACCCCAAGGGCCATCGCAACCGCGACCTTCACGAATTTCAACCATCATTGAACGAGCAACAACATCACGACCCGCTAAGTCTTTAGCGTTTGGTGCGTAACGTTCCATGAAGCGTTCGCCGTCTTTATTGAGAAGGTAACCACCTTCACCACGACAACCTTCCGTTACCAATACACCTGCACCAGCGATACCCGTCGGGTGGAACTGCCACATTTCGATGTCTTGCATAGGAACGCCAGCACGAATCGCCATACCAACACCGTCACCAGTGTTAATGTGTGCATTGGTTGTTGATGCGTAGATACGACCAGCACCACCAGTCGCAAGGATTGTTGCCTTCGCTTTGAAGTAGCAAACCTCGCCCGTTTCCATACAAAGCGCGGTAGTACCTAAAATTGCACCATCTTCGTTTTTAACAAGATCCAGTGCATACCACTCAGAGAAAACAGTCGTTTTGTGTTTAATGTTTTGTTGGTAAAGCGTGTGAAGCAGAGCGTGACCAGTACGGTCGGCTGCAGCTGCGGTACGAGCCGCTTGCTCACCACCAAAGTTTTTAGATTGACCACCGAAAGGACGCTGGTAAATAGTACCGTTCTCAAAACGAGAGAAAGGTAGGCCCATTTTTTCGAGTTCGATTACCGACTCAGGACCGTTTTTACACATGTATTCGATAGCGTCTTGGTCACCGATGTAATCAGAACCTTTTACTGTGTCATACATATGTTGTTCCCAATGGTCTTCATGCGCGTTACCAAGAGCAACAGTGATGCCGCCTTGCGCTGAAACCGTATGAGAACGAGTAGGGAAAACTTTAGAAAGCAATGCACAAGAAAGGCCTTGCTCAGAAATTTGCAGTGCGGCACGCATACCTGCACCACCAGCGCCGATAACTACGGCATCAAACTCACGAACAGGAATAGTCACTTACGCACCCCACAAAATAAACAGACCAGAGAAGAAATATCCAAGAAGAACTGCAACAACACCGACTTGAAGACCAACACGCAGTTTTGCGCATTTGATGTAGTCAGTTAGTACTTGCCATAGGCCGATCCACGCGTGAACCAAAACAGAAGTAAGCGCTAACATGGTGAAGACTTTAGTGAAGGTTCCACCAAAGAATTGCGTCCAAGATGCGTAAGAGATATCACCAGAGAAAGCACAAAAGCTAACTAGGTAGATAGTGTAAAGCGTCATAATGATGGCAGTAGCACGAATCAATAGATAATCGTGGACACCATTACGACCAAAAGTAGAAACGTTGTTTACCATACTAAGATCCCCGCTAGTAGAGACAATACCGCTGTTGCTGCGAATGCAACCTTAGCGCTCTTCGCGCCAGATTCCAGCTCTTCAAAGTGACCAAGGTCCATAAGAAGGTGACGAATACCACCAGCAATGTGGTAAGCCAAAGCGGTTAAAATGCCCCACAGAATAAACTTCACGAAGAAACCATCGACAATGTCGCTAGCTTCGGCAAAGCCTACTGGGGATGAGAGGGAAATGGATAGTAACCAAAGCAAAATTCCAATCGCGACAAAAGTTATCACCCCAGACACACGGTGTAGGATGGAAGCTATTGCTGTGATTGGAAAGTGGATGGTCTGTAAATCTAAATTAACAGGTCTTGTCTTTCTTTCTTTCACGGGCTTGCTCACTCAGCTCCATTGAGCATTATGGTCATTAAATAACCTTATGATATTGTTATGGACAAAATTTGATTGCAAACCTTCAAAATTTAACATTAACTTAACAAATAACTGAAGTTGAGCCTTAGATAATTGTAAAATAATTGTTAACTGCTCGATTAAGAAAGACACCTCACATTTCTTCTTAGCCTTGCATTTATAAGGTTTTAACCAAACTTTTCAGCGCCACTATACGGCTGGCAACATTCTAATACAATTGATGTAACAAATAATGCTACACAGACCAGATTTTTAACGAATTTAATGTAAAAAACACTAACAAGTGCACACAAAGCTGTAGAAAAATTGACTTTCCCACGTAAGACCAGTAAAAAAATGGCACATAAACATCCTGGACGGATTAATAATAAACAAAGGAGATTGTTATGGCGGATAAGAAAGCTACCCTTCACATTGAAGGTCAAGCGCCAATCGAGCTGCCGATTACAGAAGGTGTACTTGGTACTCCAGTGATCGATGTTCGTACACTAGGTTCTAATGGTTTTTTCACTTTTGACCCTGGTTTTCTTGCCACTGCATCCTGTGAGTCTCAAATCACTTTTATTGACGGTGGAAAAGGCATTCTTTTACATCGTGGTTATCCAATCGACCAACTTGCCAATAACGCTGATTACTTAGAAGTATGTTACATACTTCTTTACGGTGAAGCCCCATCTCGAGCTGAGTATGAAAAGTTCAAGACTACCGTGACACGTCACACTATGGTGCACGAGCAAATCGCTAGTTTCTTCCACGGCTTCCGTCGTGACGCTCACCCTATGGCTGTAATGTGTGGTGTTGTAGGCGCTCTAGCGGCGTTCTACCACGACTCACTTGATGTCAACAACGATACACACCGTGAAATTGCGGCATACCGCCTGATTTCAAAAATGCCAACACTGGCTGCAATGTGTTACAAATATTCAATCGGTCAGCCGTTTATCTACCCACGTAACGACCTAGGCTACGCAGAAAACTTCTTACACATGATGTTTGCAAACCCATGTGAAGAGTATGAAGTGAACCCTATCGTTGCTCGTGCAATGGATAAGATTTTCACTCTACATGCTGACCACGAACAGAACGCTTCTACGTCTACAGTGCGTCTTGCTGGTTCATCTGGTGCTAACCCGTTTGCGTGTATCGCAGCAGGTATCGCATCACTTTGGGGCCCAGCTCACGGCGGTGCAAACGAAGCTTGTCTGCGCATGCTTGAAGAGATCGGTAGCGTAGATAACATTGAAGAATACGTTGCGAAAGCAAAAGACAAAGATGACCCATTCCGTTTGATGGGCTTCGGTCACCGTGTTTACAAGAACTACGACCCACGTGCAACAGTAATGCGCGAAGCGTGTCACGAAGTGCTTAAAGAGCTAAACATCCAAGATCCACTACTAGACGTAGCGATGGAACTTGAGCGTATCGCTCTTTCTGATGAGTACTTTGTTTCTAAGAAGCTATACCCGAACGTAGATTTCTACTCAGGTATCATTCTGAAAGCAATCGGTATTCCAGTATCTATGTTTACAGTAATCTTCGCGATGTCTCGTACCATCGGTTGGATTGCTCACTGGAACGAAATGCACAGCGATCCGACGAACCGTATCGGTCGTCCTCGTCAGCTATATACTGGTGAAGAACAACGTGACTTTAAAGCACTTCACGAACGTGAATAGTTGCTATAAATCATAATGTTAAAAGGGGTTGATGTGAGAACATCAACCCTTTTCTTTTGTACGCTCTCAACCCCGTCATCCCCAAGAACGAGGGACGAATGAGTTGGGGATCTCCTTAAGCGAGCAGATAAACTATACAGGTTACCTGCTCAATTCTAGAGAACGACGCATACACTCGACTCGTACCCCTTATCTCGCATCTGCTCTTAAACTGGGTTATCGATATCGATAAACTCAACATCCAAGCCATGTTCTTCCGCTAACCATTCACCTAACGCTTTTACACCGTATCGCTCAGTCGCGTGGTGGCCAGCAGCAAAATAATGAATGTCTTGCTCGCGTGCTGAGTAAGTAGTGCGCTCAGAAATTTCACCAGAAATAAAAGCATCAATGCCTTGAGAAGCCGCTAGCTCAATGTAGTCTTGACCACCACCAGTACACCAACCGACGGTCGTTATCATTTTGTCTTGGTTTTCTGGAGCGATATGCAGTGGTTTACGATTTAGAGCTTGATCGATTTTTGCTGCGAATTCAGTACCTGTCATTGGTGTTTTTAATTTACCAAACATAGCAACCGATTGTGGGTGCCCTTCCAAACCGCCTTCGACTTCTATCTCAAGTAACTCCGCCAGTTTCGCGTTATTACCAAGCTCAGGGTGGATATCAAGCGGCAAGTGATAACCTAAAAGATTGATGTCATTTTTAATTAGGGTACGAATACGCTTGCCCTTCATGCCACGAATTGCCTCTGACTCACCTTTCCAAAAGAAACCGTGATGAACCAACAAAGCGTCAGCCTCTAGCTCAACCGCTTTATTAATCAAAGCTTGCGAAGCCGTAATACCAGTAACAATACGCTTGACTTCAGAAGCACCTTCGACTTGAAGGCCATTCGGACAGTAATCTTTAATCTGCTGTGGCTGCAGTTTTTCGTTAAGTAGCTTTTCTAATTGTAAGTTATTCATTTTTATTTCCAGCTTACCTTCATAATAACGTCGTTATATCAATTTACGGGTAGAATGTCGAAAGCCCCACGATGAGTTTATGAGGAAGAGATGACAGCACTGCAACGTTTTTACCAATGGGTCATCGACTCACCGCCATTACTAGAAATCAAGCCACCGGTTTCGGATCTCAGTGCATTCTCTAGCAACCATGCCATCGACTCATCACATACTTATGAGGGTAATCCTAGATTAGGTTTCCTCTACCAATATCTATGCGAGCAAGTGATCGCTGCCTCACCGAATTACTCGATAAAGCACGACGAGATTCAGATCAATGTGGAAGGCAGAACTCTCGGTGCAATCGACTTTATTCTTAAAGAAGAGAGCAGCCAAAAGCTGGAACATTGGGAAGTGGCGATTAAGTTTTATCTGCTCCACGAACAAACATGGTTTGGACCCAACTCTCACGACCAATTGGATAAGAAACTCGACAGGATGCTCAGCCACCAACTCGAAATGTCCTCTTCTGCCGCCTTTGTCGAGCAATATCCAGAAATCGATGTCGACTCAAAACACTTACTGATGCAAGGTCGTCTGTATACCAACCCTTTCTTAGAGCAAAACATACCGACAAAATGCTTGGGCTATGACATTAACCCAAGCCAAGTAAACGGCTTTTGGTGCTATCAAGATCAGGCTCATTTAATCAGTGAACCACTGTATCCACTCACCAAAGAGCAATGGGCAGCAGGGACGGATGATTTCAGCAGTCAGCCTATCACCGAGTTCGGTGATCGCTTCGTCCATGGGCAAACAAAGTCGGGGCAATTCTGGTTTGTGATGCCACAAAGTTGGCCACACGGTTAGTCGTCTGAGCTAACTCAGTTACCTTTTCCCGCTTATACGTAACTAACACAAACAAAAAGGGCTGATGCTTTCACATCAACCCTTCTTCTATTTACGTAGCAACTCTAGTAATCGAGATTCGATTATAGGCCAGCCGCTGCAAATACTTGGTTCACAATCTCTTGAGCTTCTGCTTCGATTGCTTTCAGGTGCTCTTCACCCTTAAAGCTTTCACAGTAGATCTTGTAGATGTCTTCAGTGCCTGATGGACGAGCAGCAAACCAGCCGTTCTCAGTTGTCACTTTCAGGCCACCAATCGCAGCACCGTTACCTGGAGCGTGTGTTAAGCGTGCAGTAATTGCATCGCCAGCCAGCGTCTCAGCAGAAACCATCTCTGGAGATAGCTTTTTAAGCACGTCTTTTTGTGCGCCATTTGCTACCGCTTGAATACGGTTGTACTTAGATTCACCGTGTTTAGCGGCAAGCTCTTCGTAGTATTCTTGTGGGTTCTTACCTGTCACAGCTGTGATCTCAGCCGCAAGTAAGCAAAGAATCAGGCCATCTTTATCTGTTGACCAAGGCGTACCGTCTTTACGTAGGAAAGAAGCACCTGCACTCTCTTCACCACCAAAACCAAACTGGCCGTTGTATAGACCATCAACGAACCATTTGAAACCAACTGGCACTTCACAAAGTTCGCGACCTAAGTCAGCAACAACACGGTCAATCAATGCGCTTGATACTAATGTCTTACCAACAGCAACGTCTTTACCCCAACCTTCACGGTTACGGTATAGGTAATCAATACAAACCGCTAAGAAGTGGTTTGGATTCATCAAGCCTTTAGGTGTCACGATGCCGTGGCGATCGTAATCTGGGTCGTTACCAAACGCTAGAGCGTACTCGTCTTTAAGCGCCAGTAAGCCTGCCATTGCGTATGGAGAAGAACAGTCCATACGAACCACGCCATCTTTATCTAGAGACATGAATTGGAATGAAGGGTCAACCGCTTCACTTACCAGAGTAAGATCTAGATTGTACGCTTTACCAATTTGACGCCAGTAATCAATACCGCTGCCACCCAGTGGATCAACACCAATCTTGATGTTTGCTTTCTGGATCGCTTCCATATCAACGACGTTAACCAAATCAGCGACGTATGGCGCCACTAGGTCGACTTCTTTTACTAGATCAGACTGTTTAGCCTGTGCGATAGGCGTACGCTTAACACCTTGCATTTGCTCAGCAATGATCACGTTCGCACGGTCTTCAATCGCTTGAGTCAATTCAGCTTCAGCTGGGCCACCGTGTGTCGGGTTGTATTTAATACCGCCGTCTTGAGGTGGGTTATGTGAAGGCGTGATAACAATGCCGTCGGCTTTTTTGTCATTCACTAGGTTATGCGTAAGAATCGCGTGCGAGATACCCGGTGTTGGAGTAAAGCCGTTGTTTTCTTGAATAATAACTTCAACACCGTTCGCTACAAGCACTTCGATAACCGTAGAGAACGCAGGCTCAGATAGCGCGTGAGTATCTTTACCTAAGAAAAGAGGGCCAGTTGTACCTTGCTCGGCACGAACTTCAGCAACCGCTTGTGCAATTGCTAGAATGTGATTTTCGTTAAATGTTGATTTGTCTGCTGTACCGCGGTGACCTGAAGTACCGAAAAGTACTTTATGATCTGGGTTCGTAGCATCCGGTTGCTGTAAGAAATAGTTAGCAACTAAAGCCGGGATATTATGAAGATCTTCCTGCTGAGCTTTCTGCCCAGCACGAGGGTGCATAGCCATTTTTCGACATCCTTATATATAAAATTTAAAAACAAAAAAACCTCATAATATCTTCTTATCCATGGATATTATGAGGTTTAAATCAGATTTCGTTAAATTGAACCTGTTACTTTTTCTATCAATTCTGCTTGGAAACTCATGCGGCTCATAAGCTGCTCAACCATCTGTCTTTTTCGGCTTGTATTGTTATTAGTAATAACCCAAAAAGGACTTTGTGGAATAGCTTTAGGCTTAGTCGTGTTGCCGTTTGCTAGCAACGTCGCTTCGTTATCTGCAAAGTAAACGCGCTTACGGCCTTTTACTTGAGTTGCTTCTGAAAAGCTTAAAGGGTCGATTTTATGCAGTGTTGATAACACAAGCATGAAACGATCAATGGCTTTCTTTAGTGATGCAAACTCATCTGATATTAGTAGTGAGCGCATTTCTTTAACGCCATCGAACTTCTCTGGAGTAAAGCCTACCTCTTTGCTAACAACGATACCTTTTGGCTCAACGATCTCTTCGATCGGAGCCATGCCTTGGCTATCAACCTGTAACAAGCGGCGCAGAATATCTGAAGCGCTTTCGCCAATACGTTCTGTCTGACCCGCAATAAAACGGTATAGGTCCTCATCAACCTCAATTGTTTTCATTCGCTTTTCACAATCTCAATGTTTAAACTCTGGGGGATTATAGCGAGATCCGCGCGGATACTCTACGTCAAACCCACCATGAATAAGATAAAAATGTCAGTACAGCTCAACTATAAAATTGAAGGTGAGGGTCACACCATTGTTTTGATCCATGGATTATTCGGTAATCTGGACAACCTTGGCTTGCTCGCTAGGGATCTAAAAGCCGATCATCAGGTACTTAGTATCGATCTCCGCAACCACGGTCAATCCTTCCATAGTGACACTCATAACTATCAAGCGATGGCACAAGACGTGGCTCAACTGCTGCATGATCTTAAGTTAAAAGACGTCACTGTGATTGGTCACTCGATGGGTGGCAAAGTAGCGATGGCACTGACACAGCACCTTGCACTGCAAAAGTTGATTGTCTTGGATATGGCTCCGGTCGCGTACACTCAGAGTCGCCACGACAACGTATTCGCAGGCCTGCAAGCCGTGATAGAAGAAAAGCCGACTTCACGCTCAGACGCACTCAAGATTCTCGCAAAACATATCGAGATCGATGGCGTTCGCCAGTTTTTAACCAAATCTTTGTTCAAAACAGAGCAAGGCATTATGGAGTGGCGCTTTAACGTCGCATCACTGCTCGCTAATTACGCGCACATCATTGGCTGGGAACCGATCGAGAAAACCTCGGTCAAAACCTTACTCATAAAAGGTGGGGATTCTGATTACCTCACCGCAGAACATCAAGCAGCCGTTCAACAGCAATTTTCTAATGCAAAAGCGCACGTCATTGCCAACACCGGTCACTGGCTGCATGCTGAAAAACCAGCAGAAGTACTTCGAGCAATTAGAAAATTCATCGCTTAACTGCGCTTTTTCGTGCAGATAAATGAGAGCTGTGTAATTACTGCAGATTAACTTTATCTCACAACAGTGATATAGTGCGCCCAAGCAAAATTGGTATATAAGGTTCCCATGCTTTACGACTACATGAACATCATCGAATCTGTTGGTTTAGATCTCCTGTTTGCCGCGATTTTCTTTTTAATCGGTATGGCAATTAAGGACGTTCTCAAGCAGGGAAATGTTCCTCCATTTGGTCGTCGCATCGTATGGTTAGTACTTTTCCTTGGCTGTGCGGGTTTTATCGCCAAAGGGATAATCCAACTAAGCTGGGAAGGAACTGGGATCTAACGATTCTCTTCCGAACTTTATTACACCGACAACAGACAAAATGAAAGGTAATGATTCTATGGCAAGTGTAGGTCTCTTCTTTGGTAGCGATACAGGTAACACTGAAGCTGTTGCTAAGATGATTCAAAAGCAATTGAGCAAACAGCTCGTTCACGTTCAAGACATTGCAAAAAGCAGCAAAGAAGATATCGATAACTTCGATCTACTGCTGCTTGGTATCCCTACGTGGTACTACGGCGAAGCACAATGTGATTGGGATGACTTTTTCCCAGAGCTAGAAGCTATTGATTTCTCAACTAAGCTTGTTGCTATCTTTGGTTGTGGCGACCAAGAAGATTACGCAGAATACTTCTGTGATGCTATGGGTACTATCCGTGACATCGTTGAAGCGAAAGGCGGTACTATCCTAGGTCACACATCAACTGAAGGCTACGAATTCGAAGCATCGAAAGGTTTAGTTGAAGGCGATGACAGCCAATTCGTTGGTCTATGTATCGATGAAGACCGTCAACCTGAGCTAACTGATGAGCGCGTATCTAACTGGGTTAAACAAATCCACGAAGAGATGTGCCTAGCAGAGCTAGAAGACTAATTCTCTAGTGGTTGTTAATTGTTACAGTTAATAACCATTATGTAGATATGAAAAAACCTCCTTATAGGAGGTTTTTTGCTATTTAAAATCTATTAATTAGCACTCAGCCTCTAATGCTTCATCATCATCTCTAAATTGCGGCTTCTTTCTTACATAGAGGGTGCGTTGAATTTCTGAAACCACATTACCCTGCTTATCTTTCACGTGAATAATAAATTCGGGGAAACACTTTTCACCGAGTTGCGTCTGACGATAGATATCGTCAAGCTGCCCTTGCCTTATCTCAAAATCTGCATACAAGTCCGATTGCCCCGGCTTGATGAAGTTAATGCTCGCTTCTTTATCCCAAACATAATATCGTTCACCTAAAATTCCCATTAACATCAATGAGTAAACGGGATCGGTAAGAGAAAAGATACTGCCGCCATATTGAGTACGATTGGCGTTCTTATTCCACCAGCGTAGCTTAAGTACTGTCTTAACAACCCTAAAGTCAGTGCTAATGTGGGCTATTCGAATACCCGCTCCCCAGAAGGGAGGCCAAATATTAAGAGCAAATTTTACAATGTTGGGTTTATATATTTTTGCGAGTTGCTTATTCATAACAACATTCCATGTTCATATCAGAAACACCGTCACCTTGACTGGTCGTACCTCCACTATAAGTGAGATACTTCCAATTTACAAAACAGATTGTGATGTCAGTAAGTAACCCTTTGAAGTTCGTGGTTTATTGTTATGCCTGACTAAACTATAATGGTATTAATATTGAATTCTGTTAATTGCTGCAGATCATCAACAGGAAAGTATATGTCAGACAATAATCAAGCGCTAAAAGATGCAGGTCTTAAAGTGACCCTTCCACGGCTCAAAATTTTAGAAGTATTACAACAGCCAGACTGCCAACATATTAGTGCTGAAGATTTATATAAGAAGCTGATCGACCTAGGTGAAGAAATCGGTCTTGCAACCGTTTATCGAGTACTTAACCAATTCGATGACGCTGGCATTGTAACTCGTCACCACTTCGAAGGCGGCAAGTCTGTATTTGAACTTTCTACACAGCACCACCACGACCACCTTGTATGTTTAGATTGTGGCGAAGTGATCGAATTCTCTGATGACATCATCGAAGAAAGACAGAAAGAGATTGCTCAGCGTTACAACGTGCAACTAACAAACCACAGTTTGTACTTGTACGGCAAAAGCATTAGCGGAGATTGCAAAGGCAATCCAGACGCGCATAAAGCGAAGAAGTAATACAGAACGCTGGCTTAGGCCGGCGTTTTTTATATGGCCCTACATAAGTACGATCTCCGATACTTATCCCATATTATTCAGACACAAAAAAACCGGCTCTAAGCCGGTTTTTTATTGGGTCGCTTTTAACAAACTAAGCACTCAAGCATTAAGCTTCAGTTTTACCCCAAGTGTCACGTAGACCAACCGTACGGTTGAAGACTAGTGCGTCTGCTTTAGAGTCTTTCGAATCCACACAGAAGTAACCTGTACGTTCAAATTGGTACGCTTGTTCTGCCACACCTTCTGCTAAGCTAGGTTCAACAAAACCATTTAGCGTAACAAGTGATTCAGGGTTTAGCGTTGCAGCGAAGTCATCAGCAGCGGCTGGGTTTGGCACTGTGAATAGACGATCGTACAAACGAATCTCAGCAGGTAATGCTTTATCAGCAGATACCCAGTGGATAACGCCTTTCACTTTGCGGCCATCTGCAGGGTTCTTACCCAATGTTTCATTGTCGTAAGAACAGAAGATAGTCGTAATGTTGCCTTCTGCATCTTTTTCGATACGTTCAGCTTTGATCACGTAAGCACCACGCAGGCGAACTTCTTTACCTAGAACCAAACGCTTGTACTTCTTGTTTGCTTCTTCACGGAAGTCGTCACGTTCAATCCAAACTTCGCGTGTAAATGGAACTTCACGAGTACCCATTTCTGGCTTGTTCGGGTGGTTTGCAACCGTTAGCGTTTCTACTGTATCTGCTTCGTAGTTTTCGATAACGATCTTAACTGGATCCAGAACAGCCATTGCACGAGGTGCATTTTCGTTCAGATCATCACGGATGCAAGATTCAAGTGAACCGAACTCAATCATGTTCTCTTGCTTAGTTACACCAATACGCTTACAGAATTCACGAATCGAGCTTGAAGTAAAACCACGACGACGTAGGCCAGAAATAGTAGGCATGCGTGGGTCATCCCAACCTTGAACTAGGTTTTCAACCACAAGTTGGTTCAGCTTACGCTTAGACATCACTGTATATTCAAGATTCAGGCGGCTAAACTCGTACTGACGAGGTTGGCAGTCAATCGTGATGTTATCTAGAACCCAATCGTACAAACGACGGTTATCTTGGAATTCAAGCGTACAGATAGAGTGCGTAATACCTTCCAGCGCATCAGAGATACAGTGAGTAAAGTCGTACATTGGGTAAATGCACCACTTGTCAGCCGTTTGATGGTGGTGAGCAAAACGAACACGGTAGATAACAGGATCGCGCATAACCATGAACGAAGAGCTCATGTCGATCTTAGCACGTAGACACGCTTTACCTTCTTCGAAGCCACCGTCACGCATTTTTTCAAACAACGCTAGGTTCTCTTCTGGGCTGCGGTCACGGTATGGGCTCGCTTTACCTGGCTCTTTTAGCGTGCCACGGTACTCACGGATTTGATCAGGACTTAGCTCGTCAACATACGCTAAGCCTTTATTAATTAATTCCACAGCATAAGCGTAAAGCGTATCGAAGTAGTTTGATGAGTAGCAAATATCACCAGACCATTCGAAGCCTAACCAGCTTACATCATTCTTAATTGACTCAACGTATTCAACGTCTTCTTTTTCAGGGTTTGTATCATCGAAACGAAGATTACATTGTCCCTGGTAGTCCTGAGCAATACCAAAGTTCAAGCAAATAGATTTAGCGTGACCAATGTGCAGGTAGCCATTTGGCTCCGGCGGGAAACGAGTATGCACGCTACTGTGTGTACCATCCGCTAAATCTTTATCAATAATTTGGCGAATGAAATTCGATGGACGAGCCTCAGCTTCACTCATCTATAGCACCTCTATGTATTTAGTATTGTCAGAGAAAGTTATCTTTCGTCCCCAAGAAAACGGTCGCTTATAGCGCCAGTCAAAGATAGAAAGATCATTGTTGCTAATCATCCACAATTCTTAGCCTTTGCACAATAAGAACCGTCCGTTAATTGCGATTATTTCTGCTATTCGATGAAGAATAGAACGAACCGTGTTCGCTGGTCTTAAACTGCAGGCACAAAAAAGCCTCCCATGTGGGCTGTCTCTTGATCACAAGTCTGGTTAATCAAGAGACTTGGCGAGTTCATACCC
>NZ_JBFSUL010000068.1:0-27035 GCF_041467395.1 Vibrio sp. 10N.247.310.98
ATACGAGATACGAGATACGAGATACGAGATACGAGATACGAGATACGAGATACGATCAGGATGTCTCTTAGTGAAATGAAGTTCAACATACTTCAACGCTAAATTGTATTGAGCTTCCCTAGAATACAGACGTAAAAAAACCGCTAGTTGCCTAGCGGTTTTTTTGGTTTAGCGAAACTTATTAAGCCAAGGCCTAAGGCATCTCGTCAAACTCTTCACCTTCTTTGTCCACTTGTGGTGGCATTAGGTGTTCACGCGTAATACCTAACTTCATAGCCAGTGCAGATGCAACGTAGATAGAAGAGTAAGTACCAACCGTAATACCCAGTAGAAGTGCAGTCGCGAAGCCGTGAATCATAGCGCCGCCCTGAACGAACAGTGCGATAACTACGAATAACGTGGTACCAGAAGTGATCAATGTACGGCTCAATGTTTGTGTGATTGAGCTGTTCAGTACTTCAGGTGCTTCACCCTTACGCATCTTACGGAAGTTCTCACGGATACGGTCGAATACAACAATGGTATCGTTGAGGGAGTAACCGACGACCGTTAGCAAGGCTGCTACGATGGTAAGGTCGACCTCAATTTGCATTAGAGAGAACACACCCAGAGTGATGATAACGTCGTGCGCCAGTGCTAATACTGCACCCGCAGCCAAACGCCATTCAAATCGCACTGATACGTAGATCAAGATACAGATAAGAGAAACTAGAATAGCAAGGCCACCCGCTTCTGTTAATTCGTCACCCACGTTAGGACCAACGAACTCGATACGACGCATTTCAACTTGCTCACCAGTACCATTCTCAATAGCAGAAAGGATTTGGTTACCAAGCGTTTCGCCCGCTACGCCATCACGTGGACGTAAACGAACCATCACATCACGAGCTGAACCGAAGTTCTGTACCGTTGCATCACCAAAGCCTTCGGCTTCTAGTGCACTACGAATATCAGGAAGGTGTGCCGGTTGTTCAAAACCAACTTCAATCAGAGTACCGCCAGTAAAATCTAGACCCCAGTTCAACGATTTCGTTGTTAGGGTGAAGATAGCAGTACCAATCATCAAGATAGAAAAAACAAAGGCAACCTTTGACCAACGCATAAAGTCGATCATTTTGTCTGCTTTTAGAATCTGAAACATATTAATTCCTAGCCTTAGATCGACAGTTTTTTAACGCGTTTGCCGCCATACATCAGGTTCACGATACAACGTGTTCCGATAATAGCTGTAAACATTGAAGTCAAGATACCGATAGACAGCGTTACCGCGAAGCCTTTGATAGCACCCGTACCCACAGCAAATAGAATGATTGCTGTTAGTAGTGTGGTGATGTTGGCATCGGCGATTGTGCTGAATGCGTTCGCGTAACCTTGGTGAATCGCTTGTTGTGGACTGCGTCCATCTCGAAGCTCTTCACGTATACGCTCAAAGATCAGAACGTTCGCATCAACCGCCATACCAACCGTTAATACGATACCGGCAATACCTGGTAGGGTCATGGTAGCCCCCGGAATCATCGACATAACACCGATAATCAACACCAAGTTAGCCATTAGCGCAACGTTCGCAATCAGACCAAAGCTACGGTAGTAAAGCAGCGTAAACAGCATTACAGCAGCCATACCCCAAACCATCGCCATGATACCCATATCGATGTTTTGCTGCCCCATAGATGGACCAATGGTACGTTCTTCTACAATCGAGATAGGCGCAATCAATGCACCAGCACGCAGTAGAAGTGCCAAGTTATGAGCTTCAGCCGTTGAATCGATACCAGTAATACGGAAGTTACGGCCTAGCGCAGATTGAATCGTCGCTTGGTTAATCACTTCTTCGTGCTTACTCAAGATAACTCGACCTTCCGGTGTTTTACGACCGCTGTCTTTGTACTCTGCAAATACCGTTGCCATTAGCTTACCGATATTCTGACGAGAGAATGCAGACATCTTGCTACCACCTTCGCTGTCTAGCGAGATGTTAACTTGAGGACGACCATATTCATCAACACTTGAGCTTGCATCAGTAATACTTGAGCCGCCTAGAATAACGCGCTTCTTAAGTACCACAGGACGACCATCACGATCTTGCTTGATTTCGCTACCCGCAGGGGCACGACCAGAAGCGGCAGCGGCTAAGTCAGCACTGCTATCCACTTCACGGAACTCAAGCGTCGCGGTAGCACCAAGAATTTCTTTAGCGCGAGCCGTGTCTTGAACACCAGGCAATTCCACTACGATACGGCTAGAGCCTTGACGTTGAACCAAAGGTTCAGCAACACCAAGTTCGTTAACACGGTTACGTAGAATGGTAATGTTTTGCTCTACCGCATAGTTGCGGATTTCTTGAAGACGAGCCTCTGTGAAGCTAGCAACCAAAGAAAAACGACCATTAGATTCAGAATCTACAAACGTCATGTCTTGGTGCTTAGATTGCAGTAGCGATTTCGCTTCAGCAAGCTGCTCGGCGTTACGTAGAATCACTTCAACCGCATCTTTACCAGATGGGCGAATTGCACGGTAACGGATTTTTTCTTCACGAAGTTCGCTACGGAACGCTTCTTCTTGTTGGCCAACCAGCTTTTGCATCGCAGCGTCCATATCCACTTCCATCAAGAAGTGAACACCACCACGTAGGTCAAGACCAAGCTTCATTGGTGCAGCACCAATAGATTCAAGCCAATCAGGAGTTGAAGCAGCTAAGTTTAAAGCAACGATTACGTCTTCATCTAATGCTTCAGTGATGACATCACGAGCACTAATTTGAGAGTCTGTATCGTTAAAGCGAACAAGAATGGAACCGTTTTCTAGAGCAACGGATTTAGTAGAAAGGTTTTCAGCTTCAAGAGCATTGGTGACAGCATCCAGCGTAGACATATCTACAGAGGCGCCGCGCGCCCCTGTAACTTGAACTGCCGGATCTTCACCGTATATATTCGGAAGTGCGTACAACGCAGCGATGGCGATAGTAAACACCACCATCAGGTACTTCCATAACGGGTAACGGTTTAGCACAGCGAGGATCCTCTAGCTGTTTATAGAGATTTCAGAGTACCTTTTGGTAGCACTGCTGTAACGAAGTCTTTCTTGATAACTACTTCGTTGTTTGCATTCAGTTCGATAGCAACGTAGTCGCTGTCTTCTGCAATCTTAGTGATCTTGCCAATTAGGCCGCCGCTTGTAAGAACTTCATCACCTTTGCCCATAGAAGACATAAGGTTCTTGTGCTCTTTAACACGCTTAGCTTGTGGACGGTAGATCATGAAGTAGAAGATCACAGCGAACATACCTAGCATGATAAGCATTTCGAAACCGCCGCCTGCTGGTGCACCTTCTGCTGCTGCGTGAGCTTGAGAAATAAACATTTAAAACATCCTCTATTTATATTTTCGTAATTGTTTGTCTAATTGGGTCGCATCCCTTTATTTTCAAGCCCCATCACTCGGAAGAGAGATAGGGCTCGCAAAAAAGAAATACTAAGATTCTTTACCTAGTGGTGGCACTTCACGCCCCATTCTTGCGTAGAACTCTGCAACGAACTCTTCAAAGCGGTCTTCATCGATAGACTGACGAATGTCTGACATTACTCGTTGGTAGAAACGCAGGTTATGAATCGTGTTCAGTCGAGCACCTAGGATTTCGTTACAACGATCCAAATGGTGTAAGTACGACTTGCTGTAGTTCTTACAAGTGTAACAGTCACACTCTGAATCTAGTGGTGTTGTATCGGTTTTATGCTTCGCATTACGGATCTTGATCACACCTTCAGTCACAAACAGGTGGCCGTTACGTGCATTTCGCGTTGGCATTACACAGTCAAACATGTCGATACCACGGCGAACACCTTCAACCAAGTCTTCCGGTTTGCCTACGCCCATTAGGTAACGTGGCTTATCTTCTGGCAGTTGAGGACATGTGTGCTCAAGAATGCGGTGCATATCTTCTTTTGGTTCGCCTACTGCTAGGCCACCTACTGCGTAACCGTCAAAACCAATTTCTGTTAGGCCTTTAACGGATACATCACGAAGGTCTTCGTACACGCCACCTTGAACGATACCGAACAGTGAGTTCGGGTTTTCAAGTTTGTCGAAGTGGTTACGTGAACGCTCAGCCCAACGAAGAGACATCTCCATTGAGTCTTTTGCTTCTTTGTGTGTCGCAGGGTAAGGCGTACACTCATCGAAGATCATTACGATGTCTGAACCTAAATCTTTTTGGATTTCCATAGACTTCTCAGCGTCCATGAAGATCTTGTCACCGTTTACAGGGTTACGGAAATGAACACCCTCTTCAGTGATTTTACGCATTGCACCTAGGCTGAATACTTGGAAGCCGCCTGAATCAGTCAGGATAGGACCGTGCCAGTTCATGAAATCGTGCAGGTCACCGTGCATTTTCATGATTTCTTGACCAGGACGTAGCCATAGGTGGAATGTGTTACCTAATAGGATTTCAGCACCTGTGTCTTTTACTTCTTCAGGTGTCATACCTTTAACAGTACCGTAAGTACCTACAGGCATGAATGCTGGGGTTTCGACGGTACCGCGTTCAAACTGAAGTTGACCACGACGTGCGCCGCTATTAGTTTTTTTAAGTTCGTATTTTAATTTCACGAAGCCTCCAATATGCCAGAGAAACAATCTGACTGTTAATTCAGAACCTTAGGCCAAACAAAAGTTCAGTCTAGTGGGTTCTATGAGGAGCGGTCGCGTATTCCTTGCGAGAGATTAGACAGACACCCTGCCCGACTCCTAGCTTACTGCTAGCACCCGTAAATTTTTGTATCGCTTAAACCAGCTTAAGTTAGCTCGTTTTCTTATTGATGAACATCGCATCGCCGTAGCTGAAGAAACGATATTCGCTCTTCACTGCGTGATCGTAAGCGCCCATCACATTATCGTAGCCAGCAAATGCACTCACCAACATAATCAGTGTTGATTCTGGCAAGTGGAAGTTGGTAATCAGGCAATCCACCAACTGGTATTCATAGCCAGGGAAGATGAAGATTTCTGTATCACCAAAGAAAGGAACGAGCTCGGTGCCTTTCTTCAATGCATCTTGCGCTGCACTTTCTAGTGAGCGTACTGATGTTGTACCAACAGCAATAATACGTCCGCCACGAGCTTTTGCTGCAGCTACGGCGTCAACCACTTCTTGCGGCACTTCAACGTACTCAGCATGCATGTGGTGATCATTGATGTTATCTACTTTTACTGGCTGGAACGTACCAGCACCAACGTGAAGCGTCACGTAAGCAAACTCAACACCTTTTTCTTTCATGTCGGCCATTAGCTTGTCATCAAAGTGAAGGCCTGCTGTTGGCGCTGCAACCGCACCCGGCTTTTCATTATAGACAGTCTGGTAGCGCTCTTTATCTGCATCTTCATCAGGACGATCGATGTAAGGAGGCAGTGGCATGTGACCAACACTGTTAAGAATCTCTAAAACGCTTTGATCGGATGTGAAATGGATTTCGAATAACGCATCGTGACGCGCCACCATTTCAGCTTCATATTCATCGTTCTCACCAAGGAACAACTTGGTACCCGGCTTCGGTGATTTAGAACAACGAACATGCGCAAGAATGCTTTTCTCATCAAGCATACGTTCAACCAGCACTTCAAGCTTACCGCCTGATGCCTTGCGACCAAATACACGAGCTGGAATCACTCGAGTGTTATTGAAAACAACAAGATCGCCTGGCTCAACCAAGTCTAAAACGTCTTTAAACGAACCATCAGCTAGGTTACCGCTGTTGCCATCTAATTTAAGCAGGCGGCTTGCTGTACGCTCCTCTTGAGGGTAGCGAGCAATGAGTTCATCTGGTAGGTCAAAGTGAAAATCTGAAACTTGCATGTGTCTAGTCTTGTCTTAGTTGATGAGATTTGTGCCGTTGACGAATCATAAATCGTAGTTGCTGGATAATCGTTACGGTAAGTCAATCGTTACCAGAAACACATCGCAAACACGACTAAAAATTTCGCAGTGGGCTAGTATAGGCACACGAGCCGCAATAGCAAGGTTTACAGCACTGGATTATTGTAAAGAGGCGTAAAATAATGCGACTGATTCACCTCCTCAAGCTAAAGAATTAGTTGCATAAAACTCACCCAGGAATGCGTCAGATCTCAGTTATTTTTTGGATAAAAAACTATAGTAATAGCAACAAATAAAAAAGAAGGAGGTTCGTATGATCAAGGTTGAAGATATGATGACTCGCAACCCTCATACCCTATTGCGCTCACACTCACTGGCCGATGCTAAGCACATGATGGAAGCACTTGATATCCGCCATATTCCGGTCGTCGATTCCGACAGGCAACTACTAGGTGTCGTCACACAACGAGACGTTCTCGCCGCTCAAGAATCCAGCCTACAAAACATCCCACAAGCTCAATCTTTTACTCTTGCTACTCCCCTCAACGACATCATGCACAAAAGTGTTATGTCGGTAGAGCCGCGTGCAGGATTAAAAGAATCGGCTATCTACATGCAGAAACATAAAGTGGGCTGTTTACCTGTCGTAGAAAACCACGAACTAGTAGGCATTATTACAGACAGCGATTTTGTCACGATAGCGATCAATTTACTGGAGCTGCAAGAAGAAGTAGAGCCAGAAGAAGCAGAAGTAGAGTAACGCTCGGAATTGATATAAAGAAGAGCGGCCAATTCAGCCGCTCAGAGGGATTGTTGTCGCAGCGGATTATTATAGAAGCTCAGATACCACATCCGCTAATTGATGGAATGTCTCACGACGCGAAGAGCTTGGTCGCCAGACAAGGCCAATATCTCGGTAGGCCTGCTGACCAGGAGGATCGATCACAACGAGATTCTGGTTTTCCAATAAACCGTGGTCGATCGCCATTTGCGGAATAAAGGTGGTTCCTAAACCATTGGCCACCATTTGCACCAATGTGTGAAGGCTCGTCGCAGTGAACGGGTTGATCTTCTCTTTATCCGTTAACTTACAAGCCGACACAGCATGCTCGGTTAAGCAATGCTCGTTCTCCAACAAAAATACAGATTCGTCTGGCAGGTCATCGTATTTAATCGGAACGCGAATACCATCAGCTTGATTGCGACTGATCACCATCCGGAAAGGGTCTTGCCCAACAACTTGGCTTTCCATATTGTCGATATCGACAGGCAAAGCCAGAATCAGCACATCTAAGTCTCCATGACGCAGCGCAGCCAATAGGTTGGTCGTTGTGTCTTCACGTAACAGCAAATTTAATTGTGGAAAGCGCTGGTTGGCTTCCTGTACCAAATCGCACAAAAGGAACGGCGCTATAGTAGGAATACACCCGACTCGCAGCTGCCCTTGCATCGCATCCCCGTTACATAGATTTCCAAGCTCTACGAGATCTTGTCCTTTCGCTAGTAGCTCTCGACCGTGCTTGACCACCAGCTCACCTGCTTGCGTGAAAACTAGCGGGCTCTTTTTATCTTTCTTCTCATAAAGCGGGCAACCAATCAGCTCTTCTAGGTTTTGAATGCCTTTACTTAGCGTAGATTGACTGACGAAACAGCGATCTGCGGCATCACTGAAATGACGAGTTTCGTGAAGAGTAACAAGATAGTGAAGTTGCTTAAGACTTGGCCATTTATTCATGAAATTACTTTGTAATATAAGTAGGATAAGTTAGGTAAAGGTCATTCGACCTAAGGACAGGACAAAGAATAAGCTTATCGCTTTTTTCGATTAACTTAATCTATTTAATTCGCTTTTTTCTATAGTACCGATTGTACTATAGTTTGTCCCGTAGAAACGGAGCCCAAACAAAGATGTGTTGGGCCAACTAATTTTTTAGGAGATTCCAAAATGGTACTAGTAGGTCGTCAAGCCCCTGACTTTACTGCAGCAGCTGTTCTAGGTAACGGTGAGATCGTTGATAACTTCAACTTCGCAGAATTCACTAAAGGTAAGAAAGCTGTAGTTTTCTTCTACCCACTAGACTTCACTTTCGTTTGTCCTTCAGAGCTAATCGCTTTCGACAACCGTCTTGAAGATTTCCAAGCTAAAGGCGTTGAAGTAATCGGTGTTTCTATCGATTCTCAATTCTCTCACAACGCATGGCGTAACACTGCTATCGCTGATGGCGGTATTGGTCAAGTTAAATACCCTCTAATTGCTGACGTTAAGCACGAGATCTGCAAAGCATACGATGTTGAGCACCCAGAAGCAGGCGTTGCTTTCCGTGGTTCTTTCCTAATCGACGCTGACGGTCTTGTACGTCACCAAGTAGTTAACGATCTTCCACTAGGTCGTAACATCGACGAAATGCTACGCATGGTAGACGCACTAAACTTCCACGAGAAGAACGGTGAAGTTTGTCCTGCACAATGGGAAGAAGGCAAATCAGGTATGGACGCATCTCCAAAAGGTGTTGCAGCATTCCTATCTGAGCACGCTGACGACCTAAGCAAGTAATTACCTCTTAAGCCCGAACTCAACGCGGGTTAATGGTTGGAAGATTCTCTTTAAAGAGACATAAAGCATAAGCTAATAGCGCAAAGCGCACCGCCAATCAGTTAAGAAGTAAAGTCCTATTAAAAGCCCGAAGTTAACGCTTCGGGCTTTTTGTTTTCCCCCTCCTCGCTCCCCTAGACTGACTCTTGTAATAGATAATTGAGGTAGCGATAAACCTAAACTTTACCTCTATTTTCCCTTATCCCCATCTATTCAGAATCACACCTAGATTGCTATTATTTCATCAGTATCTTTTTGAACGGATAAACACGATGAACACCGAAATTGAAGTCTGTATCGATAACTTAGAATCTCTTCATACCGCACTATCTGGTGGCGCGAATCGAATTGAGCTTTGCTCTTCATTAGCACTTGGCGGATTAACTCCAAGCTTCGGAATGATGAAACAAGCGGCAATAGTTTCGTCGGTTCCGGTCTACGCTATGATACGCCCAAGACAAGGCGACTTCATTTTCGATAACGACGATATGCTCTGTATGCTTGAAGATATTGAAGCTTGCGCAAATGCAGGATTGGATGGGGTCGTACTTGGTGTGTTAGCGCCGAACGGAAGTATTGATATGCCAAAGATGCAACAACTGGCTGACAAAGCGCACTCGTTAAAGCTTGGGATTACCTTCCACAGAGCCATCGATCAAAGCTCTGATTTCCAAGCAGCATTAGAACAAATCATTACACTTGGATGCGAAAGAGTCCTGACATCAGGGCTTGCTGCTAATGCTGAGCAAGGTATCGATGTATTGGCTGCAATGGTCAAACAAGCCGATGGACGAATTGATATCATGGCGGGGGCTGGCGTTAACGCTGCGAATGCCAAAATGATTCAAAGCGCTACCCAAGTACCTGCTCTTCACCTTTCAGGTAAATCGACAAGGCCGAGTCTAATGGAAAACAACTCAAGTGCTCAAATGGGCAGTGATAATATTGATGATTATCAGATCCCAGTGACAGATGCGAGTAAGATATCTGATGTGAGAGCCGCCCTCACCGCTTAGGGCAATAGTCGCCAGCATAAATCCAGAGAACCTCGCTGACTAATCTAACTGACTGACGTATATTAGATTTAATAGCGCAGAAAATTTTCATGGATAGATATGGCTAAAGACTTATTCAGCTCTCTTGATTTAAACCTGTTACGAAGCAAAACATGTTTGGAAGAAACCAAACCCACGGCTTTCAGGCTGAGATTGGTGTGGCAAGTTATGACGGTACAAAAACGCGCTCAGGCGAAGTAGAAGAGAAAACAACACATGGTATAAGCCTAGGTGGTGCCTACGTTTACCAAGCGACACCAATGCTTGGATTACGTGCTGGTGTTGATATGAATATTTTTGATCACAACAAAACCTTTGTGCCTTACGACACAACGGTCAATTTCAACCTTGGTGCCATTATTAGCTTCTAAAGATAAGCTCTATTTTAGTGCGTCATCAAGGCTTTGATCACCGAGGTGACGTACATCTTTACCCTTCACAAAGTAAATAATGTATTCGCAGATATTTTGGCAGCGGTCTCCCACTCGCTCAATCGCACGAGCTGACCACATCACCTGCAAAATATTAGGGATGTTCTTAGGGTCTTCCATCATATAGGTCATTAACTGACGAATAACGGCTTCGTATTCCGCATCCAACTTATCATCAAGTTTGTGAACTTCAGCAGCCGCATCAACATCCATACGAGCAAAAGCATCTAACACTTGGTGAAGCATGGTGATTGCCTGACGGCAAAGAGGCTCTAACGAAACATGGAATTTTTGCTCTTTGGTTGAAGGGATCTCAATAGCACCTTGCGCAATTTTAGAAGCAACATCGCCAATACGTTCCAGATCGGTAATGGTTTTGATGATCGCCATAATCAAACGCAGATCCTTCGCTGTCGGCTGACGCTTTGCAATGATTCGAGTACACGCCTCATCAATCGACACTTCCATCGCATTCACTTTGTGGTCATCACGAATCACTTTTTTGGCCAATTCAACATCGTCTTTATGAAGCGCCTGCATTGCAAACGAGAGTTGCTGCTCCACTAACCCGCCCATGGTCAATACATGAGTACGGATCGATTCTAACTCGACATTGAATTGCCCTGAAATGTGGCGACCGAAATGCATACTTGCTCCTTGAAAGAAATGAAGAAAGCCATTTTTGTAGAGTGACTTAGCTCTAGATGACACCTTTGGAGAGGTTAGCCATATCTACCAGTAATGTAGTCTTCCGTCTGGTTTTTCAATGGAGACGTAAAAATTGAGTCCGTATCTGAGTACTCGATCAATTTTCCCATATGAATAAAGGCAGTATGGTCACTTACACGCGCGGCTTGTTGCATGTTGTGGGTAACAATCACCACTGTGTATTGCGTTTTGAGATCGTTGATCAACTCTTCAATCGTCAAAGTAGAAATCGGATCGAGTGCCGATGTCGGCTCATCTAACAACAGCACTTCAGGCTCAATCGCAACCGCACGAGCGATAACCAAACGCTGCTGTTGACCGCCAGATAAACCAAAAGCATTCTCATGCAACCGATCTTTCACTTCATCCCATAACGCAGCAGCGCGCAGAGAGCGTTCAACCGCATCATCAAGGTCTCGGCTGTTGCTAACGCCTTGTAGCCTCAAGCCATAAACCACATTCTCATAGATAGATTTAGGAAAAGGGTTTGGACGCTGGAATACCATACCCACACGGCGTCGTAAGGTCGCAACATCCACCTTAGGGTGATAGACGTTCTTGCCATGAAGCTTCACTTTCCCGGAAACCTTACAGCCTTCAACAAGATCGTTCATGCGATTAATGCAGCGCAGCAGAGTCGACTTACCACACCCAGAAGGGCCGATAAACGCCGTCACCTGCCCCTTCGGGATCTGCATCGAGATATCATCAAGTGCTTGGCTCTCTTTATAGTAAAGATTTAGCCCTTCGATCGAGATAGCAATTTGCTCATCCTTCAGATTGTGAACATCAAGTGGTGCTTGGTAACCCAAGGTTTCATTAATCGAGAACATCTAATCTTGTCCTAAGGTTCGGTATTTTTCACGCAAGTTATTACGGATATTGATGGCTGTTAAGTTCAACCCAACAATCACCGTAACCAATAAAAATGAAGTCGCATACACTAAAGGTCGTGCCGCTTCGATATTAGAGGTTTGAAAACCAACATCATAGATATGAAAGCCTAAATGCATGAACTTTCTATCTAAGTGTAAATACGGAAACTGACCATCGACTGGCAAGCTAGATGCCAATTTAACAACACCCACCAGCATAAGTGGTGCAACTTCCCCCGCGGCTCTCGCGATTGCCAAAATTAAACCAGTGATAATCGCTGGGCTTGCCATCGGTAAAACAATGCGCCAAAGCGTCTCAAATTGAGTCGCACCAAGCGCTAATGAACCGTGCCTCACTGCACTAGGAATACGCGTTAAGCCCTCTTCCGTGGTTACGATAACGACTGGAAGCGTCAAGACCGCTAAGGTTAGTGCTGACCAAAGTAGACCCGGCGTACCAAATGTCGGTGCTGGCAATCGCTCTGCATAGAACAACGTATCAATCGAGCCACCAATGGTATAGACGAAAAAGCCTAAACCAAAAACGCCATACACAATCGACGGTACACCCGCCAAGTTAATCACGGCGATACGAATTAAACGTGTTAGTGCGTTGTTTTTTGCGTATTCATGAAGATATATCGCAGCGACCACGCCAAGAGGCATCACGACGATCGACATGAGAATAACCAACAGTACTGTACCGAAAATGGCAGGGAATACACCGCCTTCAGAGTTTGAGTCTCGTGGGTTCTCTGATAAGAATTTCCAAACTTGTTTGCCCCAGTGCCCAACCTTTTCTAGGTAAGACATATTATTTGGGTACCAATAATCCAGAATGTGGCTGAGCGAGATCTCGACCAGCTCGCCTGTCATATCCTCAACCAGCAAGCTTTCGACATTAAGTTGCGTTCTAAGGTGCTCAAGCTTAACTTCGGCTTCACCTAACTGGCGGTTTAATTCCAGTTTAGTTTGAGTATAGGTTGTAAGGTATTCATCACTCACTGACTCATTGAGTTCAAGCTTACGCTTTTCTAAGCGCAGGTTTTCCAATTGCCAGCTGATATTACGAATTTCTTGGTTCACGACACGCGACGTTTCTTTACGTAACGTATCAGCGAACGCCAAGCCTTGTTCGAGCTTTTGGTCTATGTTCGAATCAAAGGTGCCAGAAGCGGTTTTAAAACCCACCGGCTTACCAAAGAAATAACCACCTCGACTTCGTTCAATCACAACCCAATCTAGCGGGGTAGTGGGTTCACGTAAGTTAACATCCAGAATAGAAACAAAGTCCGCAGGGTACAGTTCTCTGTTAGCAACTTTGATGCTTAAGCGCTGTATCAGCCCAGTCGACAAATTTTGAGGAGACAAAAGGTCATGGACTTGTGGAACTTGCTCTATCGGGATGTATTTTCGTTCATATAACTGACCAACCAATACATCTTGTTTTGATACGGTTTCGTCAAGATCGACCACTAGCGATAAGTCTTTGGAGTCAACTTGCCATTGATACAAAGGTGCGGGCCAAAAATAGGTTAAGCCCTTCCAACCAATCAGCAGCATTAGGCCAAGAACAGAAAGCATACTGATGCTCACCGCCCCGCCCGTAAGCCAGATCCACGGAGAGCCCGATTTAACCCAAGATAATAATGACTTCAGTTTATTCATCATGATCGACCTTGCTCTTGGCGTGCTGAAATCAAGGAGCTGCAAAGATCAAGAGACACGCTAGTCAAGCCACTAAAAGCCATTGATACACATTGAGGCAAACCTTTAAAACTACAGCGCACGATATTTATCTCTCAGTCTTTGTCTAACCCACTCAGCAACTGAGTTCACCGCGAATGTAAAGATAAACAGCAAGAGTGCAGCCAAGAACAGCAAGCGGAAATGAGAACCACCCACTTCTGATTCTGGCAGCTCAACAGCAATCGTTGCCGATAAAGTTCTCATCCCTTCCAAAACATTCCAGTCAAGAATTGGGGTGTTACCTGTCGCCATCAAGACGATCATGGTTTCACCAACTGCTCGCCCTAGGCCCATCATAACCGCAGAAAAGATACCTGGACTCGCCGTCAATAGCACCACATAAATAAGCGTCTGCCACGCCGTCGCACCCAACGCTAATGACCCATCAGACAAATGTTTAGGTACAGAGAAAATAGCATCTTCAGCAATAGTGAAAATCGTTGGGATGACCGCAAAGCCCATAGCAAAACCAACCACTAGCGCATTGCGTTGGTCAAAGTCGATACCATAGCTAGCCAAGAAGGTACGAATATCACCACCAAATAACAAGGCTTCAATGTTGTTTCCACCAGCAAACACCGCAACCACTGCAATCACCAATACCGGAATCAATATCAGAGCATGCCAACCGTTAGAGAAGCGACCCGTTACCCTCTTCGGTAAACAGAACCAAACAAGTCCAGTCAACAGTGTGCTCAGTGGTAATAGCATCATTAATGAGAAGACAGCCGTTAAATGTGTTTCAACGATTGGAGCAAACCAAAGCCCAGCCAAAAATCCGATGATCACGGTTGGAAGAGCTTCCATCAGCTCTATCGAAGGCTTCACCACTCTTCGCATGCGTGGAGACATAAAATAAGCGGTGTAAATAGCTCCGAGCACAGCAACCGGCACGGCAAACATCATCGCAAACAGAGCGGCTTTGATAGTACCGAATGTGATAGGTACTAAACTGAATTTCTCTTCAAAGTCATCATTCGCCGATGTTGATTGCCAAACGTATTGCGGCTCAGGGTAACTTTCATACCAGACCTTTTGCCAAAGCGAGGAGAATGAGATTTGTGGGTATTCATTGTCGACTTTAGCCACACTGATGATGCCATCAATCAACGTTGCCAGATGCAGTTCATTGGCAGACATAGCGGCTAGTTGTGGTGATTTATCAAATGCGCGTTCAAACAACGACAGCTTTTCACTGGTCGTATAGTGGCTTTGTAATGTGCCGTTCTTATAGAAGCTATAAAAACCCTTTCTATAAGTATCAGGAAGAATAAATTGCACTTGTTCAGCAAGTTGGAAGTCTCGAATATGGGTCAGGCTACGCTTTTCATCTTTGAGTACATCGAACCATTGAGAAACCTGTCCGTCCTCATGCGTAACCAACAACGAGTATGCGCCAGACAATAAATCGATGCTTTTCACGGAATGCTTCGCATCATTTAAGCTAAGATCAATCACTTCACGAACATCAAAACCGTTATCTGATAGTTTCAAAACAACCAAATCCGATTGTGCTCGTAGGTATAAGGTTTGCCCATCAGGTGTGACAAGCAGTTGCTGCTGCAAGCCCAACTTATCCGATAGCCATTGGCTCTTCTGAAAAACATACTGACCAGTAAGGTCACTCTGATACCACTTAACCAAGACTCGTTGGTCACTTAACTGCGCGGCAACCGTAATCCCACGTCCATTTTTAGAGAATGCGAATTTGTCGATCGTCGCCCCATTTGAGGGTACATCATTTAAAAACGGTTCAGGGAGAGTGATTTGCTCAATTTTAGGTTCGGCTTCGCTGCCCTTTTTCAGCACAGGCGCACTATACTCAGGATAGAAAAAAGTAAGATTGCTTGCGCTGTCGGCAAAGGCAAACCAGTTTTCAGATGGGGTGTTTCGAGAAAAGGCGATGGGGTTGGCTACAACATCACGCTCAAAGTAAGAGTGTGTATTTTGAGACTCTAAATCCCAAAACTGTACCAAACCAGATTTTTCGATAGTAAATGCATGCTGACCGTATTCATCAACCGATAAGACGATAGGTTTTTCTACGGCAACGGTCTTTACAGCTTGGTCTGTCTCTAAACCAGTATCAGAAAATACCGGTAAAATGACCATCGCCAAGTAAACAAAGATCAATACTAGGGCAGCTAGAACACTGACCGCGCCACATGTCACCGAAAAACGGACGAGACGATCTTTCAACCATCTTTTTTTGTCACGCTCTTTCAATGAAAATTGGGCTGATGCCATCTGTTTATCTACCTTTTTTTAGCTACTGACATAATATGTACGTTAGATGACAATTATATTACAAGTTACGTTAAACAACTGAAACTAATAACAAGTTTGTTAGCCATATTTCTTAAAGTAAGATCATAGATTTTGTGAATTTTGCCATTCTAATTTAAAGTAATCAGCTCTATAGCCAGTACTCAAGGATTCTCATCTCGATGGAAAAAGACTATGTCACAAAAGAACTTAGCTGGTTATCCTTCAACGAAAGAGTGCTCCAAGAAGCGGCAGATAAGTCAGTCCCCTTAATCGAAAGAGTTCGTTTTTTAGGTATTTACTCGAAAAACCTCGATGAGTTTTACAAAGTCCGATTTGCTGATGTGAAGCGAAAGATCTTACTTCAAGATCCACAGCTAACCTCCAACTCGCCGAAAAGCCTACTGACTAAAATGCAGAGCAAAGCAAGCAAGCTCGATGCTCAATTCCATGAACTGTATAACGACTTGCTATTGGAATTGGTACGCAATCGTATTTTTCTGGTCAACGAACAACAAATCAGCGAAGAACAAAGTGGCTGGATAAAAAAGTACTTTAAGAAAAAAGTGCTGCCACACTTAACTCCGATTCTCTTGAACGAAGATAGCCAGTTACTTAATATTCTCAAAGATGAACAAAGTTACTTAGCCATCGACATCGAGCGTGATGCATCATCTCAATATGTCTTACTCGAAATCCCATCAGAAGCACTCCCTCGATTTGTTAAGTTACCGGAAACTTCGGGTTCGCAGCGTACAACTTTGATCTTGTTAGATAATATAGTTCGATTTTGTTTGGATGACTTACTTAAAGGATTCTTTGAGTATGACTCATTGCGTTGTTTTGCGATAAAAATGACACGTGATGCCGATTATGATCTGCAAGAGGACAATGAAAATAACCTATTAGAATCGATGTCTTTAGGTTTAGAACAGCGCTTAACGGCACTGCCGATACGTCTGATCTATGAATCTGAAATGCCAACTGAAATGCTCAACTTCTTACAAGTCAGACTTAAACTGTCTGACTATGACAGTGTCATCGCAGGTGGTCGCTATCATAACTTCAAACATTTCTCTGAGTTCCCAAGCCTTAACCGACGTGATTTAGTTAATCGTCCTCTACCCGCGATTAAGTGCGCGCATTTCAGCCATTACCCAAACTATTTCGAAGCGATCAAAGCTCGCGACATCTTACTGCATTATCCTTATCACACCTTTAGTCACATCACTGAACTGGTTAGGCAGGCTTCCTTTGACCCGAAGGTAACCTCCATCAAAATAAACGTTTACCGTGTTGCGGAAGGCTCAAAACTCCTCAGCTCGATCATCGATGCGGCGCACAATGGCAAAAAGGTCACTGTGGTTGTCGAGCTGCAAGCACGCTTTGATGAGCAAGCCAACATTCAATGGACCAAGAAACTTCAAGAAGCGGGTGTAAAAGTCATCCATGGCATCCCAAGTTTGAAGATCCATTCCAAGTTGCTGCTCATCAAACGAAAAGAAGGCAAGCATACCGAGCATTATGCCCATATTGGCACTGGCAAC
This sequence comes from Vibrio sp. 10N.247.310.98, assembly GCF_041467395.1. Taxonomy (NCBI): domain Bacteria; kingdom Pseudomonadati; phylum Pseudomonadota; class Gammaproteobacteria; order Vibrionales; family Vibrionaceae; genus Vibrio; species Vibrio sp. 10N.247.310.98. The sequence continues at coordinate 17,098 of NZ_JBFSUL010000068.1, forward strand.
TTCCATGAAGTTACAGCGCGCGTGTATACCGATTTTTCTCTGCTCACTGCGAATGAAGATTTGACTCAAGAGGTGAGACAAGTCTTTAAGTATATTGAAAACCCTTATCAAAAGTCCCAGTTCAAGCAACTGATTGTGTCACCAAAGAATACTAGAAAACGTCTGTACCAATTGATAGATAATGAAATACAAAACGCGATAGAAGGTAAACCTGCAAGCATCACTCTAAAACTCAACAACTTGGTCGATCGAGAGATCATTGAAAAGCTCTATCAGGCTAGCCAAGCCAATGTAAAAGTGAGAATGGTCATTCGCGGCATGTGCTCTCTTGTCCCTGGCATACCCAACATCAGTGATCATATTGAGATAGTCAGTGTGGTCGATCGTTTCCTCGAACATCCGAGAGTGATGATATTTGGTAACGCTGGAAAGCCGAAGGTCTATATATCTTCCGCTGACTGGATGACACGAAATTTTGATCACCGCATCGAAGTTGCAGCTCCAATTTTAGATCCAAAGATCAAGCAAACCATTATCGATATCACCGAGTTTCATTTCGATGACAGCAACAAAGCTCGAGTGCTAGACCAAGCGATGAGCAACTCTTACACACAACCACCAGCAAACCTACTTGATTACCCGACGTCACAACTCTCCACTTACCACTATATTAAACGTATGGAGAAACTTGCTCGCAAGAAGTACAAACAAGAGAAGAAATCATGCCGCTAATTGATAACAAACATTCTCGATGTATTGCCGCTATCGACTTGGGTTCGAACAGCTTTCACATGGTGGTTGCCCGAGTATTCGATCAACACCTGCAATTAGTCAGCAGACACAAACAGAAAGTGAGATTAGGTGATGGATTGGATGAACGTAACGTCCTATCTGAAAGCGCTATCGAGCGAGGCCTAGAATGCCTCAAGGTGTTCGCAGAACGACTGGCGGATTTTGAGCTTGATGATGTCAGAGTTGTTGCGACTCATACCCTAAGAAAAGCCAAAAACGCTAAAGACTTCTTAGAGCAAGCCAAGCCACTGTTTCCTTTTCCAATAGAGATCATTTCCGGTCAAGAAGAAGCTCGAATAATCTATAACGGAGCAGAACACACTCAAACCGCTTCTGAATCTAAGTTGGTTATTGATATCGGTGGAGGGAGTACGGAACTCGTCGCCGGACAAGGCTTTACTCCTCTAATTATGCGCAGTTTACCGATGGGATGCGTCAACTTCACTCAACGTTTCTTTGCTAACGAAGGGCTAACTTCACGACACTTCTCAGATGCTTATACCGCAGCTACTCGTCTATTGATGCCATTGATTGAAGAATACACAAAAGCCCCTTGGGAAATCGCTTTTGGCTCATCTGGTACCACGAAATCAATAAAAGAAGTACTCATTGGCTTAGGGTTCACCGATGGTCTCATTACGCCCCAACGCCTGTCCTATTTAAAGAATCACTTATGTGAGTTTTCATCATCCAACACCGTAAATCTTTCAGGCTTAAGTGATGAGAGAAAGCCTGTGTTTGCTGCAGGCGTCACCATTCTTTCAGCAGCAATGGATACGCTAGACATCAAGGAGTTACATTTTTCTGATGGTGCCCTGAGAGAAGGCGTTCTTTATGACATGGAGGATAGGTTTAAAGATATTGATATTCGAACAAGAACTGCCGAAACGCTCGTCTCTCGATACCATGTAGACGTAACTCATGGCGAGAAAGTGAAAGTGCTCGCTCTTTCATTGCTGAAACAAGTACAGCCTCAAGTGACAACTGCGGTCACTAGTGAGCTGTATGATCTGCTTGGTTGGGCTGCAGTACTTCATGAGGTAGGACAAAGCATTGCATTCCAAGGCTATCACCGCCATTCGGCTTATCTGCTTAAGCATACGACAATGCCAGGCTTTAATACTGAGCAACAACGCCTTATATCAGCATTGGTTCGCTATCAAAGAAAAGCGCTCAAACTACAAGATTTGCCGGAACTTTCTCTGTTTACTCAGCAACAAGTCACCCTGCTGATTCGTATATTGAGACTCGCTATCTTACTCAACCGTCAGCGAAATCAAGCACTGGCCCCAGACGTGACTCTAACGATTGAACAACAGGATAACTGGGAATTGAAAGGAACTAACAGCGATTGGTTGGCCCAAAACCAACTGCTTGATTATGAGCTCAGAGAAGAGCAACAACGTTGGCAAAATGCAGGATGGTCGTTAAAGCTAAAATAACGAACAGTCAAAATTAAAACAGCCTGCGACGCGCAAGCTGTTCATACGTTTCTTATCTAAGTTTATCGCAGCCTGAATTAGAGCCCGACTTTTGCCAACTCTTGCTCTGCGAACTCAGACGGTATTGCTAAATAGCCATCTTTCTCTACAAGTTCTTGTCCTTGCTTTGAGAACACAAAAGTGAGGAACTCTCTTTCAACGGGAGAAAGCGGTTTATCTGGGTGTTTGTTCACGTATACGTAAAGAAAGCGTGATAGAGGGTAATCACCGCTCAAGATATTCGCTCGAGTCGGCTCTACATAATCAGAACCATGCTCAGCAATAGGAATTAACTTAACGCCAGCGACACGATAGCCAATACCTGAGTAGCCAATCCCACTGATGGATGAAGCGACCGACTGAACGACTGAAGCCGAACCAGGTTGCTCATTCACACGATTTTTAAAGTCACCGCCGCACAGTGCATTCTGTTTGAAGTATCCATAAGTCCCCGATACAGAATTGCGACCGAACAATTGGAATCGATGTTTCGCCCATGGCTGATCGATTCCGAGATCTTGCCAGTTATTGAGGGGCCTTGTTGCTCCGCAGCGTAATGTCTCAGAAAAAATGCCATCAATCTGACGAAAGTTAAGCCCCTCAATAGGGTTATCACGATGCACAAAAAGCCCAATCGCATCGATAGCAACTCGCAGTGCTGTTGGCTTATATCCATGCTCCCTTTCAAATGCTTCAATTTCTCGCAGGCGCATCGGACGACTCATTGGCCCTAGATGTGCAGTCCCTTCGGTTAAGGCTGGAGGAGCAGTAGAAGAACCCGATGCTTGGACTTGAGCGTTAACATTTGGGTAGTAGGACTTGAACTCTTCCACCCATAACGTCGTCATACCCGCTAAGGTATCCGAACCGACCGATAATAAGCTCCCAGAAATTCCCGGAACCTTAGAATAATCAGGAAGAGAATCGACACCCTGTTCGGCATGCACAGGGTTAACTAAAGCAAACGCTAATAATGAGCTGACTGGAAAATGCATCCTGCGTATCGAACAACTCATGATACGGTCAGTCGATTTGGTAAAGTAAAATGGAAACGACTGCCGACGCCCACTTCACTTTGAATTTCGAGATGTGAATCGTGGTGGCTAAGCGCATGCTTTACAATCGCTAATCCAAGACCACTACCACCGGTATCACGAGAGCGGGCTTTATCTACACGATAGAAGCGCTCTGTGAGTCGATGTAAGTGTTGAGGCTCAATACCATCACCAGTATCTGACACATCTAAGCACGCGCCTTGGCTGGTTTGATACCAACGCACTTTGACCGTTGCACCTGCGGGTGTGTATTTAACCGCGTTATAAACCAAATTCGATATCGCACTTCTCAATTGGTCTTCATCGGCAAGAACTCGTAGGCTCTTATCGATATCAAACTCAAGCTTATGTTCGCGCTCACCGCTAAGGCTCGCCGCTTCTTTCTCAAGAACCTCAAGCATCGCCGGAACGTTGACCACTTCATCCAACTCATGCATTGGCGCCGCTTCAATTTTCGAAAGCGTGAGTAGTTGATTAACCAAACTGTTCATTCGATTGAGCTGCTCAGTCATTACGCCATGCGCCTTGGTCCACATTGGGCCAACGATCATGTCTGGATCTTCGGTCATTTCAAGGTAACCTTGAAGGACGGTCATCGGCGTACGCAATTCATGAGAAACGTTAGCGAAGAAGTTACGGCGCATGCCTTCTAACTGCTTAAGCTGGGTCACATCACGTACCACCATCAGGTGTTCACCCTCGGTATACGGCACAATACGCAGCTCGAGCATACGCTCCACATTCAATGGAGAAGGCATCTCTAATGGCTCAGAGAAATCTTGCTTATTAAGGTACTTAATAAAATCTGGAGTACGAATCAAATTCGAGATCGGTTGACCTGAATCATCTGGCCAACGAAAGCCCAGCAAATACTGAGCTAGCTTGTTACACCAAACGATATTGCCTTCACCGCGAAATACCACAACGGCATCGGGAAGCGATTCTGCACCGTTACGGAAACGGCGGATAAGGTTAGTCAGTTCTTTGCGTTTGCGACGCTGTCTCTGCTGCATACGATAAATACCGTTAAACAGAGATTCCCAGTTCCCAGAGCCTGAAGGTGGAGTTAGACGCTTCTCATCCCACAGCCATGCGGACAAACGCATTTGGTTGTGTAGATGCCAGCCGAGCTGCAATACCGTAGCAGCCAGCAGTAACCAAGGTAGGTAACCGAATATCCATCCGACTAAAACCCATGGTGCGTAAAAAAAAGCCAGCTCCCAAGCCAGCTTTTTCCAGGTTAACTTTTCAACCATTCAGGACTCCGTAAACTGGGCAGCGAAGCCACATTAAGCCTTTGTAGAAAAACGGTAGCCAGCGCCACGAACCGTTTGGATTAGCTTATCGTGACCTGCAGACTCAAGCGCTTTACGCAGGCGTCGAATATGTACATCAACCGTTCGGTCTTCAACGTAAACATTGGTACCCCAAACGTTGTTAAGCAGCTGCTCTCGGCTGTATACACGCTCTTGGTGCGTCATAAAGAAATGCAGCATTTTGAATTCTGTTGGTCCCATATCAACTGGACCTTCACTTGCGGTCACGCGGTGTGATACTGGGTCTAATTTAAGGCCCTGTACATCAATCACATCTTCCAATGCCGTTGGTGTTACACGACGAATCACCGCTTTAAGGCGAGCAACAAGCTCTTTTGGCGAAAACGGTTTGGTAATGTAGTCGTCAGCGCCAACTTCTAAACCGCGAACCTTATCTTCTTCTTCACCACGAGCTGTTAGCATCACCACTGGGATGTTGCGAGTTAACTCTTCACGCTTCATGTGCTTGATAAAGTTTATCCCGCTACCACCAGGTAGCATCCAATCTAGTAATACTAGATCTGGGAAAGGTTCACATAGCTTGTTTACCGCTGTATCGTAATCTTCAGCCTCTACTGCTTGGTAGCCTTTTTGTTCAAGTACAAAACACAGCATCTCACGAATAGGTGCTTCATCTTCAACGACCAGAATCCTTCTCGACATAATTGAATAGCCTTTGTATTTAATCAACGCATTGCATTATCTGAGTTAATTATGACACTTTTGTGACCTTTGAAAACAAATTTTCATATAACTGTCTCAAACGTTTCACTTTATAACTTTTGATACAGAGCTAAGGACAAATCGAATTAGATCTCATATCATGAGGCACTTCTAAAAAGGTATGAGAAAAATATATGTGGTTTAAAAATTGCCTAGTCTATCGCTTCAACCGTGATATTGATTTCAACGCAGATCAGCTAGAGAAACAACTTGAAGAATTCCGCTTTACTCCTTGTGGTAGCCAAGACAAACAGAAATTTGGTTGGGTGCACGCAATGGGTAAACATGGCGATATGATGACGCACGTATCAGAGAACCGCATTCTCATCTGTGCAAAGAAAGAAGAGAAAATGCTACCAGCATCTGTGATTAAAGAGTCACTGAATGCAAAAATCGAAACACTCGAAGCTGAGTCTGGCACTCCTCTTAAAAAGAAAGAGAAAGACAGCCTCAAAGAAGACATCATCATTGATCTCCTTCCTCGCGCATTCAGCCGCAGTAACTTCACATACGCGCTGATCATGCCAAAAGAAGGCTTCATTGTTGTTGATGCAAGCAGCTACAAAAAAGCAGAAGACGTGTTAGCTCTGCTGCGTAAAACAATGGGTAGCCTACCAGTCGTGCCAGCTATTCCTGAGCAAGCGATTGAAACGACTCTAACCGAGTGGGTTAAATCAGGTGATACACCTCAAGGCATTACAATGCTTGATGAAGCTGAGCTTAAGTCGATTCAAGAAGACGGTGGTATTGTTCGAGTTAAAAAACAAGAGCTAGAAGCCGACGAGATTAAAAACCACATCGAAGCAAATAAAGTGGTAACTAAGCTGCTTATCAACTGGCAAGATCGCATTGAATTCATCCTTGCTGAAGACGGCAGTATCAAACGCCTGAAGTTCAGCGATGAACTTAAAGATGAGAACGACGATATTCCCCGTGAGGACCAAGCTGCACGCTTTGATGCAGATTTCTCATTGCTATGTGGTGAGTTCAGCGTGTTCCTTCCGAATCTATTCGAATCACTAGGTGGATTAACTCAACCGAACGCTTAATCGGTATCTCCAAAGCTCAGGTGCTCCGTGCCTGAGCTTATTTTCCCTACATTTCCCGCTGTATATTTATCCCTTCACTCTCTTCTTAATATCATTGCTATCTTTAGGGCTATCAACCAGACTCATTTTAGCGTAAAATTTGCGCCCCTTTGATATCACTTGGTGGTATCAACCTGACTTGAGATCAGATTAGAGAACGAAGCAATGACTACACAAAAACCATTTGTACCTGAACTATTATCACCGGCAGGAAGCCTCAAAAACATGCGTTACGCATTCGCCTACGGCGCAGATGCAGTATACGCAGGCCAGCCACGTTACAGCCTTCGTGTTCGTAACAACGAGTTCAATCACGAAAACCTACAAATCGGTATCGATGAAGCTCATGCTCAAGGCAAAAAGTTATATGTTGTATGTAACATTCAGCCGCACAACTCTAAATTAAAAACATTCATTCGCGACCTCAAACCAGTTGTAGACATGGGCCCTGACGCGCTTATCATGTCAGATCCTGGTCTTATCATGATGGTTCGTGAAGCATTCCCTGAAATGCCAATCCATCTTTCTGTTCAAGCAAACGCAGTAAACTGGGCGACCGTTAAGTTCTGGTCAACTCAAGGCGTTGAGCGTGTGATCTTATCTCGTGAGCTATCGCTTGAAGAGATCGAAGAGATTCGCGAACACTGCCCAGAAACAGAGCTAGAGATCTTTGTTCACGGAGCTCTTTGCATGGCTTACTCAGGCCGTTGTCTGCTTTCTGGTTACATGAACAAGCGCGATCCAAACCAAGGTACTTGCACCAACGCTTGCCGCTGGGAATACAAAACAGAAGCAGCGAAAGAAGACGAAAACGGTCAGATCGTTGAAGCAAACCCTACTGGTGTTGCTATTCAAGAAGTAGAAACGCAAGACATTGAAGTTCAAGATGAGCGTCCAGACAACACACTAGGCCTTGGTAAACCAACAGACGAAGTGGTTCTGCTTTCTGAATCACACAAGCCAGAAGAGAAAATGGCAGCGTTTGAAGATGAGCATGGTACTTACATCATGAACTCAAAAGACCTTCGTGCAATCCAACACGTTGAGCGCCTAACGAAGATGGGTGTTCACTCTCTGAAGATTGAAGGTCGTACTAAGTCTTTCTACTACTGTGCACGTACTGCTCAGGTTTACCGTAAAGCTATTGACGATGCAGTGGCAGGCAAACCATTCGATGAAAGCCTAATGGGTACACTAGAGAGCCTAGCTCACCGTGGTTACACTGAAGGCTTCTTACGTCGCCATACACACGATACATACCAAAACTACGAGTACGGTTACTCTATCTCTGACACTCAACAGTTTGTTGGTGAGTTCACAGGTAAGCGCCGTGGTGACCTAGCGGAAGTAGAAGTGAAGAACAAGTTCCTAGTAGGCGACAGCTTAGAAATGATGACACCGAAAGGTAACGTTGTTTTCAAACTAGAAGTTATGGAAAACCGCAAATCTGAAGCGGTCGACGATGCGAAAGGTAACGGTCACTTTGTATTTATTCCTGTACCAGCAGATCTAGATCTAGAGTACGGCTTGCTGATGCGTAACTTGAGCGAAGGCCAAGATACACGTAACGCATCAGGCAAATAATTTTTACTTAAGCGACTTACTTGAGAAGAAAATAATGGCTCTGTTAATTACTGACAAGTGCATAAACTGCGATATGTGTGATCCTGAATGCCCAAATGGTGCAATCACTATGGGCGACAGCATCTTCGAGATCGATCCTGATTTATGTACAGAGTGTAAAGGTCACTATGAAAAGCCAACATGCCAGTCAGTGTGTCCGATTACAAAATGCATCATCACTGACCCAAACCATATTGAAACTGATGACGAGCTACTTGAGAAGTTTGTTATCATTCAAGGCTTGACCTAAAAGAAGAAAGGTTCAACTTAACCATAAGTTGAACCTTTTTTTTCATCCTGATTTTCCGATTGGATAAATATTGCAGAAGAGCTCTTTTTCAAATTGATATTCGAGTCGTTCTCGCCAGTTTATTGATTGAGCTATAGGAACAAGATAAAAGTTTTCCCTGCTGGTATCGGTCACAAATGCCATTCCATACTGCATCAATTCATAGTGAACATCATTTACGAAACTAGGGTCTAAACGTTGTCTGCCTGTTAGCTGATTGATGTCATCTCTTGAAATTGAAATACCCGAGCTTTCAGCGTTGAACCTATGTCTTAACCATTCTGAAAATTCCTTCGCACAAATCATAGTCATAGTCTTATCCTTGAATTATCTATCGACGGGTATCAGACTCTGATTTCGCATACTGCATATAAGCCGCATCTTTCACCCCAAAACACTCAATCCCTGACCAAACCTTGTCAAATTCGCCATCGCCCTTGCTGATACCGTTATTGCTTTTATTAATATCAAACGATGTTCTTAATCTCGTGTTTATAAACTCTAGACAAAAGTGTGATATTTCTCCAGTTTTAGAGTCGAAAAAACCAGTGGCAGTACCACTGTAAAAAGCCTCGATGAACAGGATTACTTATTCGATATCAAGGCCAAACACTGACTTGGCATCACTTTAACTTTTTTCTTTTTCTTAGTTTTCGCTACTTTTTTAGGAGGTGGAACTGGAACAGTCTTTGGAGCCCAACTTGCAAGTTCATCTCCACAACCGTCACCTTTAGGAGGGCTCGCTTGAGCTATGCAGTTTGAACTGCCTTCAGGACACTTTAAACGAACGTGGAAGTGGGAGTGGTGTCCCCACCAAGGTCTTATTTTGCCTAACCAAGCTCTATCATTAGCGTCAGAGTTTTCTTGTTCACAAAGGGTTTGCTTGATCACTGGATGAACAAAAATACGCACCACTTTTTCATCTTTCGCCGCATAACGAATAACTTGAAAATGATCATCGGTCCAATTCGATTCACGCAATTTGTAGTTGGTAAGATCCACAACGCTCACAGGTTTAGGCACAGCTAATTCGTTCTCTGACAACCTCTTACTGGTTAACCTTAGCCATATATCAATATCTAACCCTGTTTGATGACTTGAATGACCTGAAGAAAAGCGCCCTCCTCTGGGAAGAGAAATATCACCGATCAATAAATTAGTATTGAGCTTCTCGCTGGTCGTGACTCCTAACCTCTCAATAAACTTTATAGCTTCTGTATGGCCATAGTAGCGCTCTCTTTGAGGGCGAATGATCTGATACCCCAAACCATTAATAGGCAAAGCCTGCGCACCGTCTAGACAGCCATTGGCATAGCTTCCAATTGATGAGGGTGAATTTCTAGTAGGGTGACTCTCTTTTTCCCACGAAGTTGCTGATAGAGAAAATGAACAAAAGAATACAACCAGTGCAAAAAAGAACCTCATAATAATCCCAAATTACTGACGCTTACTCATTATATTAGTCGCCATTTAGGATTAGGTGCATATCGTACTTAAGTTTTTGGTGGTAGCTAGTGAATTATACCAATTAAAGTAAAAATGTGATCTAATTAAGATTGATGAATTATTGT
>NZ_JBFSUL010000069.1:0-14991 GCF_041467395.1 Vibrio sp. 10N.247.310.98
TATGAGGTGATGATATCACCTCTAACTAAGTGACCAAATTCAGCGTACCACTACACATGGTCTCGTAACAAGGTTTGGATATAAACTCGCTAGCGTTGATTGTGTTGGTAATCTTCGAAGAGTTTTGAAATTCTAAGTAACGGGTGGTGCCAGCTTATTGATGACCATAGCACCAGAAAGATGATGACCTCTACCAATAGGAGCGAATGAATATTTATTTTTAATTATTAATATATAAATTAATTCCTAAATCTAGATATCTAGGAGATTTTTAAAGTTAGAGCGCGTCAGAAAGAAAATGTGGATTTATCGATAAATGAAAATTCTTGTTCCTCAAGGGTGGGTGAATATAAAATTGGAATCGTTTTTATAACATCACCTCATCAGAGTCCCCTAATCGAATAGGTGTTTATATGACAAAGGAAGTTAAATTTATACATACGCTAGGACCAACAGGTACGAATTGTGAAGCAGCAGCAAATTATTGGTTTGAGCAGAAAAATATCAAAGGCGAAGTAGTATTACATGATACTTTGGAAATTGCGGTTGATACAATAAAAGCAAATAACGATAAAAGACATGCTCTTCTCGGTTGTGTTGTTTATCCAGATTTACACGATATCGTTTTTGATAACCTAACAAATATGGAGTTAAAGGAATGCTTCATGTTTAAAACTTATAATATGGTAATGGCAACAAATCGGAGACGCGAATTTTCTGAATTAATAAAATCTGCAGCCAGTCATCTAGCGCCAAGTTCTCTCCTACCGAGAAATATAGAAAGAAAGATTGTTACCAGTAACTCTAAAGCTGCTGAATTGTGTAGTAGGGGAGAAACTGATGGCTGTATTACCACTATAAAATCCGCCAAGGACCACAATCTACAGATTATTCAAGATTTTGGAAAGGTAGATATGGGCTTTACAATACATACATTGCGATAAGTGATCAGGATATGAATATACCAAATATAAAAGAAATCAATTCAGGTACTCTAGCAGACGTTATGGATAGTTTGGGATTTTTTGGCGGGTTTACTCCTAAAATAAAGTGTCTTGGTCATTCGAAAGTTAGATTTCTAGGAACTGCTTACACGATTAAGTGGATGCAAAATAGAAAAGCTGGAGATATAAAAGCAAAACAAGATTCTACCTGGGATCAAGTTAAAAGTTTTCTAGCATCTGAGATCCTTAACGGAGAGGGGCTAGTATATGTTGCTGGAACGGATACGGGAAAGCTTGTAGAGGAAATGGCTTTACTGGGTGGTTTTAGTACAACGGATTTAGTGAAAAGAGGTTTTTCAGGAGCTGTTCTTGGTGGGGCTATTCGTGACGCACAAGTTATAAATAAGGTTGGATTCACAGTCTGGGCTACAGGTTTTATGCCAGCAGATACACAAGGGTCTTACCGAGTTGTTGAGACTGGCACTGAGTGTAATGTTGGTGGTCAACTTGTAAAAACTGGTGATTGGATATTTAGCGATGAAACCGGCTTGATAAGTATTCCTTCAAGAATAGCAGAAAAAGTTTTCGAAGGAGCTTTAGAAGTTGAAGCGAAAGAACATTTGTTAGCTAAGGAACTCGAAAAAGGCTATTCATTGTTTGAAGTAGTTAACCGTCTGGGTCGTCTATGAAAAACAATTTTAACTTATTTAACCCTAGTGAAGTATCCGTACAAGAGTCAGTATCCCTTTTAGATAAACTGGATTGTAATAAAAGAAATGTTCAGTTAAATGGTATGGAGGCACTGGTACGTTTTCTTGTTGAACAAAAGGATATTGATGTTAAAAATGGCAAAAATACAGGAATTTTTGTTTCAGGTTATCCAGGGTCTCCAATTGGCGGGTTTGATTCTCAGCTAATAAGGCATAAAGATATTTTGGATAATCAAAATATCTTTTTCTCTCCAGGTTTAAACGAAGAGATAGCGTCGACCGCGGTGATGGGGAGCCAAATGGCCACCTCTGTTGATGATTCGCCTTTCGATGGAATAGTTGGTGTATGGTTTGGTAAGACTCCTGGACTGGACAGAGCATTAGACTCTATTAAGCATGCCAATTACGTTGGTACAACTGTTTGTGGAGGGGCAATCGCTATTGTCGGTGATGACCCTGAATGCAAAAGTTCAACTATTCCAAATGAATGTGAGTTTACTTTTAGAAGTGCGAAAATCCCAGTCTTCTCTCCCTCATCGATAAAAGAAGTCATTGAGTTTGGGCTAAAAGCAATCGCCATATCACGAGCAACGGGTGTTTGGTGTGGGTTAAAGTACGTTACCGATATCGCAGATGGTGAAGCGCTTGTTGAACTACAAGAGAGTTATACTGAAATTCTCGCTCCTTTAAATGGGCTTGGAAACTCTATCACTAACCGGTGTTTCCTTCCTCATTCGGTTGAGACTGAGAAGAAAATAATGTCTTCAGCATTAGAACAAGTTGAAGTACTTGCAAATCAACTTGGATTAAATGAAATAATAAGGAAAAATCACAAGCAAAAAATTGGCATTGTCACCTCAGGAATCAATTATTTACAGACGGAGTCTGCTCTTAAGAAACTGTTTGATAAAAAAACAAGTATCGAACTTCCACCTGTTTTGAAGTTGGGGTTGATATGGCCTATCAGTAAAGACATTATTTACAACTTTGTCGAGGGGCTTGAGACAGTAATCGTCATAGAAGACAAAGATGCGTTTATTGAAGAACAAGTTAAGAGTCTACTTTATAACGAGCCTGTTAAACCTATTATTCTTGGGAAAAGGGATCTCGAGAATAATGAACTTTTTCCGAGTAGTGGAAGCTTGGATTCAGACAAAATTGAGAGGTTATTACAAAAACCTTTTAATATGGTTCGGACGGAAAATAGCGTAGATACTCGTTTGGCAATCAAGACAGAATTAAGTCGTAATGCTTGGTTTTGTAGTGGGTGTCCACACAGTCGTTCTACCAAGTCACCGACTGATGCTTTGGTCGGGGGTGGGATAGGATGCCATACACTTTCTATGTTTATGGGAAGAGGCGTAGAGTATATAACCCAAATGGGTGGAGAAGGCTCTGCATGGATAGGGATCTCTCCATTTGTCACACGCCCTCACATATTTCAAAATGTTGGGGATGGAACTTTTGTTCACTCTGCCTCGCTAGGTATAAGGGCTGCTGTTGCCGCTAAGGTAAATATAACATTTAAGATTTTACTTAATGGTGTAGTCTCAATGACAGGTGGCCAACGGATCGTTGGAAACTTTTCAATTCAAAAACTCTGTGGGTTTTTGGAGTCTGAAGGCGTTCAATCCATTGCTATTATTTCAGACGATATTGACTTAAATGATAAGCGCCTACCTGGCAGTGTTTCCGTATTCAGAGAAGATGATTATCTTAATGTTCAGGAAAGGTTTGAGAAAACTGAAGGCGTAACAGTGATTGTCTTTGACAAACAATGTGCATTGGAGAGACGAAGAAGAGAAAAGCGAACTTCAGTTAGCGGCAGTTCTTTGTATATCTCAACTGACATTTGTGATGGGTGTGGAGATTGTGGGCGAAAGTCAAACTGTATATCTTTGGGTTGGCAGGAAACAAAACTTGGTAGAAAAATACGACTTCATGAGAAGAGCTGTAATCAAGATCTTGCTTGTGTGGAAGGAGAGTGCCCGTCATTTTTCACTGTTAGTGATATAAAAACGACGGTGAAACAGCAGTCTGTTTCACCGAAAGAACTTGTAGAGCCAGACTTAACAAGGGTAAGAAGAGCACCATGGCGCTGCATCATTGCTGGCGTTGGAGGGACAGGTGTTGTTACCGTCTCTTCTATTATCTCTCATGCCGCCTGGGTTGAAGGACGTAAAAATACCGTTTTGAATCAAACGGGTATGGCTCAGAAAGGCGGTGCAGTTGTGTCACATGTCTCTATTGACGTAGCTGAAGATATGCCAGCGAGAATAGGTCTTGACGAAGGCAATAACCTAATAGTGTTGGATATCATAAGTATGTTCTCTAAAGATGTTATGTCTTTTATTGACAAGGAACATAATAATATTCTAGTTGATTTATCTTATACCCCTACATCTAAAGAAATAGGTAACAGTAAAGTTATTCAGCCTGAGTTGGATGAAGTCTATGGCTACTTAGGTTTAAGTAATCATGAAGGTCAGGCAACGATTAGTGATTTTAATAATGTGCTATCTGATAAAGGAATAGATCTACGTTATCAAAATATGTTTCTTCTTGGTGTCGCTTATCAAAAAGGTATGATTCCTCTTAATGAGTCTTCCATTATAAAAGCGATTGAAATGAATAATGTATCTGTAGTTCAGAATATTACTTCATTCCGGGAGGGGCGCTATTGGTGTTTAGATGCTAAGGAAAACGTAGAGACTAACCTAACTATCGATGAAGATGTTCTTAGGCGTCTTCCCTACCTAAATGAGACGGATAATAGTGTGCTTGGCAGGTACTTTGATACATTAGTTAGTTATCAAGATAAAGTCTATGCAGATAGATATTTAGATGAACTGGCAGTCTTCTTTGATGAAGTAACCTACCATAAATACCAAAGTATATTGATGAGGTCAGCAAAAATTATATTTGACTTCTTTTATGTTAAGGATGAATTTGAGGTGGCTCGTCTTTCTTTAGGAGTGAGAGGTCTTTTGGAAGAGAAATATAAAACCAAAGATTTTAATCTATACGCACATCTAACACTACCATATAGTAAAAATAAGATAAAAATCCCCGAGTGTATTTTTAAGCCGTTATATACGGCTATTAAATTGGTTAAACGATTAAGAGAGACTAGATTTAACTCATTTAGAAAGCGTAAAGATAATCTCCTGAGATTGAAATGGTTGCTTGAGGTTAATAATAAGTTGATTGCAAAGTTAGATGATAATTCATTACCTTTAGTGCAAGAAGCGTTGCTTTATTGTGAAAGTATAAGAGGTTATGGAAGCGTAAGAAGTAATAACTTTGAGAAATATCAACATCTTGTGGATGAAATCGTAATCAGTGTTACAGAAGGTAATGTGAAAATGGAACCTGAAATGATGATACATATTGAAAAGGTCTAAGGATGATATTTAAAAATAAGACTCGGCCTTCTACCTTCTTTATTATGGTTGCCATGTTGTTTTTATGGTTATGCTGGGGTTACAACTTCTTAGTAATAAAACTTGCCTTACCTTATATAGAACCTTTCGAGTTTGCATTTATAAGAAGTATTTTGAGTTTTTTCGTTATGGCTGGGGCTATGATGCTTTTCAATAAACTTAGATTACCGAGAAAAAATTTAGGTTTAATAATTACATTAGGCTTTCTTCAAACGGGTGGGTTTACTGGATTTACTTGTTTGGCACTTGTTAGTGGAGGGACAGGAAAGACTGCAATCTTAGCGTTTACAAACCCTATCTGGGTAGTTGTAATATCATCAGTCCTGTACTCGGAAAAGGTTAACTCAATTAACAAGCTATCCTTGGTCCTTGCTACAGTAGGAACACTTTTTTTATTGAGGTTTTGGGATAATAATAGCCCCGTGGAGAGTTATATTTATGCTATTTTGGCTGGTTTTTCTCTTGCTGGCTCGTCACTAATTATTAAAGCTTTACATAAGAGAGAAGATAATGATGTATTCCATATAACAGTTTGGCAGTTAATGTTTGGGTCTGTTCCTTTATTTTTTGGGATGTTACTTACTGACCTTTCCATTACTGAGTGGAATGCGGTTGTTTATTTTGGTCTTACTTATAATGTATTATCTACGGTAGTCGGTTGGTCGCTTTGGTCTTATATCCTCAGGTATGTTTCTGCGGGTGCTGCGAACTTAAATACCTTAGTGATACCTATTATTGGTATTGTTGCTGGATATTATCACCTAAAAGAGGATGTTTTAGGTTTTGATTTATTTGGTATAAGTTTTGTGTTGTCGGCAATTGCGATCTCTTGGGTAGGTTTAACACGAAAGAAGGGAATTTAAACTAATGGCAGTAAAATATACACGAATAGATGGAATTGGACGTATTGTCATAAATAACTCGGATAAAAAAAACGCATTGTCAGATAGGGATGTAAAGAAACTTTCTGATTTTATTCAACTTGCTAGCAAAGATGACGCGGTTAAACTTATCCTGTTTGATTCTTCAGAAGATTTCTGTTCAGGCGTAAATATATCAAGCTTAGATGCTGTAGGCATAAATGGTAGAGAGTGGAATGGGCTTGGGGATTACATTGAAGCTTTGTTCGTTCCTTTAGTCATGTCGTTAAGGGAATCAAAAAAACCAACCTTGGCGTTTTTAGATGGGGTGGTTGCAGGGGCGGGTTTCAGTTTAGCTTTGAATTGTGATTTTAGAATTGCTACTGAGTCAGCACGATTTATTCCATCGTTTAATCGATTAGGTTTCATTCCTGATTGTCTTGGGGGCTGGATACTTCCGAGAATGATCGGTGTTCATCGGGCGATGGAGTTTTATGGTCTCGGTAAAGAGATTTTTGGGAAAGAAGCGGGGGAGCTTGGTCTAGTAAATCTTGTGGTAGTTTCAAGACAAGACATGGAGACCGCTCATTTTATAGAAACAATACGGTCACAATCCGTTGAAAGTCTTGTTAATTTGAGAATGGTCTTGAACTGCTCATTCAGCATGAATGAGCATCAGTATCTTGAAGTTGAAAAAAAAATGATGACATCTCTTTATAAAACTCCATTTTCCCAATCTCGTCTATCTACTTTTAGACAAAACAGATAAGGAGATTGAAATGTTAACTAGTCCAGAAATAAAGTATCAACCGTACGTAAGCTTTTGTCTAAACGATAGAAAGTGGCCAGATAAACAGATAGCAAGCCCACCGATTTGGTGTAGTGTAGATTTAAGAGATGGGAATCAAGCGCTTGTTGAGCCCATGGACATAGATAAAAAGATGATCTTTTTCGAGAAACTCGTTGAGTTGGGATTCAAAGAGATAGAAGTAGGGTTTCCTTCTGCATCGGAAGTAGACTTTAACTTTGTACGAAAAATCATAGACGAGGACTTAGTTCCAGACGATGTTAAGATTCAGGTTCTTACACCTTGTCGCAAGGAGCTTATTCTAAGAACATTTGAAGCTCTCAACGGAGCAAAAAATGCTATTGTACATTTTTATAATGCCACGGCACCTGTCATGCGGAAAGTGGTCTTTAACAAAAGTAAGAAGGAAGTGATTCAGATGGCAGTAGACAATGCCAGCTTAATAAAATCGCTCACTATAGATTACCCAAATACTAACTTCCAACTTCAATACTCTCCAGAAATGTTCTCAAACACTGAAAGTGATTTTTCACTTGATGTAATTAATTCGGTCATTGATGAGCTCTCTCCAACTAGAGAAAACAAGCTGATAGTGAATCTTCCAGCGACTATTGAATGTATGTCGCCAAATGTTTTTGCTGACCAAGTAGAGTGGTTCTGTCGGAAGGTGAAAAAGAGAGGCTCTATCATTGTTTCAGTTCATCCCCACAATGATAGGGGGACGAGCGTTGCAGCCGCAGAGCTCGCTATGATGGCGGGTGCTGAGCGGTTAGAAGGGTGCCTTTTTGGGAATGGTGAAAGAACAGGTAATCTAGATCTTGTTAATGTAGCTTTGAATATGTATACCCATGGTGTTTCTCCTGGTTTGGATTTCTCTCGAATTGATGAGGTGAAAGAGTTAGTTACTTATTGTAATCAACTCCCAATACATGCTCGTCACCCTTATGTGGGAGAACTAGTGTACACGTCATTCTCAGGGACCCATCAAGATGCAATTAGAAAAGCATTTTTGTGTAAGGAAGGTGAGGAGCAATGGGACATCCCTTATCTTATTCTCGACCCCCAAGATTTGGGGAGGGATTATGAAGCGATAATTCGTGTGAATAGCCAATCAGGTAAGGGGGGGGTTGCTTACATTTTAGAGCATAAGTTTGGTCTTAAACTTCCACGGGGTCTACAGATAGATTTTCAAAAATATGTTCAGGAAACCGTGGAGAAAAGTGATAAAGCCCTAACCCCCGCAGATATATGGAATCTATTTGAAAGTCGGTATTTTCAAAATATCAAAGACTTAGAATTTCATAGCTTAACTTCGGGCTACGACCATGAAGACAAGGGCTTAATGTCAGTCAATATAAAGTTTTCATACAAGGGCATAGATTATGATCAAAATGCAACGGGTAATGGTCCAATTGATGCTGTGGTTAATGCTCTAAATAGTTCGGAACAATTAAGCATCGAGGTGAGGTCATATTTGGAGCATTCCATAAGTAAAGGTTCTGACTCGCAGGCGGTTTGTTATATTTCAACCTCTAACAAGAATGGAGAGCAAGTATACGGAGTTGGTTTGGATGAAAATATAATAATTTCATCTGTCAAAGCAATTTTTTCGAGTGTAAACAATTATTAACCTTCCAAACACTCTTGAAAATATTGGGAATAAATAATTCTATGCATCTAAAGGAGTAGAGATGAATAATAGTTATAAGCCATTAAGTGTCACTTTGGAAAAGTTTCATACAATGCCTGAGGCATATAAAAACCATTGCGTGCGTATCATGTCGATGACTGCTTTTTCTGAAAACTTGGGAGGGGAAGGCTTGTCTTTATGGATAAAGAAAGCCCCGGATAACCGCCGCCGTAAATTGGTAGCACGCCTTTCTTTCGATGAGTTAGATCATGGCGCGAGAATTTATAAGGTTCTTAACGAGCTTGGTATCAGTGAAGATCAAGCGAATGATATCGCAACAGGAAAAATGTTAGGTAACTCGATCCATGATTCGCTCTCTCCCGCAGAAATGATGTATGGGAAAGTGGGTAACGATTGGGTGGATTTAGCGCTTCATTGTGTCCTTATGGACACGGCTGGCGGCTATATCGTGAACAATTTTACAGACAGCAGTTACGAACCTTGGGCTTTGGCTTCGCGAACAATCGTGGATGATGAAGTACATCATAAAAATTTTGGATTTAAAGAGTTAGAACGATGTATCGAAGAAGGCGTCAGCGAAGAGTCACTACAGATACAATTTACCTATTGGTTTGCTAATGCGCTCAACTTCTTCGGTCCACCTGCAGGGAAAACGGCTCAAACCCTAAAAAAATACGGTATTAAACGAAAAGATAATGATGAGTTACGCGCCGAATTTAGGGCAGAAATTGAGGACTATATGGAGTCAATTGGATATCTTCATATCGTTAAACTGAACAAGGACTCTTATCCGTATGAGTGATTTTGAGCCAATCAGCGATCTTAGGTTACCTGTGTTCGTTGCTCCGATGTATGCAGTTTCTAACGCAGATTTAGTCATCGCTTCCTGTAAATCTGGTGTCGCGGGGACGTTTACAATGGCTAATACACAGAGTATCTCAGAGCTTAATCGCTGGATGGAAAGGATAAATATTGAGTTACGAAAGGAGCGACCAAGTCATAGATTTTGGGGGGTTAGTATTATATCTCGTAAAATTAATTCTCGGTTCCAAAAGGAGATAGAGGCAATTTTTCGTCATCAGCCACCATTTGTTGTCGCAGCTTTAGGGGGTGTGAAGGAGTTGGTAAGTATTACGAAATCATACGGAGGTATGATTTACGCTGACGTTGTTAATGTAAGGCAAGCCCAGAAAGCTGTTTCAGAAGGAGTTGATGGGCTTGTCCTCATCTGTGCGGGAGCTGGAGGTCATACTGGTTACTTGTCACCTTTTGCGTTTGTGGATGCAGTTAGAGAGTTCTGGGATGGTACCATTATTCTTGGTGGTGGAATTAGTTCAGGTACAATGGTAAGAGCATCCCTAGCATTAGGTGTCAATGCAGTTTATATGGGAACTTACTTTATTGCTGCAAATGAAAGTAGTGCCAACCAAAATTATCTTACTGAATTACACTCTGCAATGATTGATGATGTCGTGACAATAAGAGAACTGTCCGGAATTAAGGCAAATTTTTTGAAAAATAGTATTGATCTGGCAAAGTCAGTGGATGGTTACCAAGAAGCTACCTCTCCAGATGTATATCGACAAATTGGTTCAAAGTTTCTTTGGTCTGATTATTTCTCCTCTGGACATGGGGTTGGTAAAGTTAAAGCGAATGAAAGTGTTGCTAGACTTGTTCAGCAATTGGAGGAAGAATTTTATCTACCTAAAAAGTGATTAAGGAGTGGTTATGTGCAAACTTCCGAAACTAATTTTTGTCCAGTAAGCTCACCTTGTTGAGTCACTAATTTAGAAAATTACATTTAACCTGTAGCTCTTTCTAGCTCAGAAGTGCCCCATTGTTTGTTAGGTTGCTTTCCTGCATGGCATTCAGCTTGGTCTTTGACTTACTTTTTCTTATGACAAATGCTCTAGCTAAGTGGCCAAATTTTTTCATCCGCTACACGAACTCATCAATGTGATGTGCCGCCATAGCATAAGATACGGTTCATCTGTACTATATACTTTATTGAATGATGAGCCGAAAATGCACAGATGCGATTACCAAAAAGAACCAGAGCCCACATATTAGAAGAGTTATCTGTAGACAAATTTAAATCTCTACTTCCTCACGAGTGGGTGTATCGCATACCGACACACGACTACGGGATAGATGGAGAAGTTGAGGTTTTTGATAACGATGGTCTTAGTACAGGGATTAAGTTCCTGGTACAACTTAAGGCGACCGACGAGAAAAATAATACCAAAGCGTTAAAGCTTCGCATGAGCATAGAAAAGTTAAACTACTTCAAACAGCTCGATTGCCCTGTATTGGTTGTGCGCTACTTGGCTCATTCGGATACAATTTATAGTCGCTGGTTCCACTCGCTAAACCCAACCACTGATACCATAGCCGAAAAAAGTTTCTGTATGCAGTTCTCTTCTTTAGATGAATGGAACGAATATTCAACAGGGCTATTTTTCGAAGGGCTGAAAGCCTATAACAACTTCAAAAGTAAAACCCTTCAAAAGCCTATAAAAATAAACGCATCAATAAAATCATACAAGGGGTTATCCACGCACTCTACGTTAGTAGCTTCTAGCCTAATCAAATCAACAAAAGAGAATGAAAACACCTTTACTTTCGAATTTAAACCGACCAAATCCTCCCCCTCCATCTTGGAAATTGATGAAAATGACTACTACATCAATCTCGGAGGAGTTGGAAGCGTTCGAGGTTCATTCGACGATTTGAGTAATACTAATGACGCTTTGACGCTAGTTGCCGACATTAACGTAACTATCGGATTGTTACTACAGCGCTTGGGGCATACTAAGGAAGCAGAGGTTCATTTCGATAATTACATACAGGCGTCAAAAATTAAAAACCATGGATTAACTCTCATCAGCTATACGCAGTGTAAAATAGCCACAAGAGCCCCCTCTGATGCGTTGCTCCTTATCGAAAGCATTGTCAACACAACTAATATACTCGAACACGACTTGATAAATGAAATCCAAGTTTGTTTAAGTTTAATCACTAGCTTATCTAATAAAGCCGATGTAGAAAGTGTATTAAAAACATACAAGTGTATCGACCGCTCAATTCCGTCAGACCACAAAGAACTGAAGGCAACTTTACACTACAACCTCGGTAATTTTTTATCCGCAAGAAGTGAACTAAGCAAAGCAATACATCAATACAATAAAGCCGCAAAAATGAACCCAGATTACAAAAAAAGGGCTTACTGGCTGAAAGAAGTCGCTGGGTTATTATTCAGCGCAAGCAAGTATACAATTGCCTCTAAGTTCTATACAGCCGCTACCGACATCGAAGATACAGCAGAGAATGCAGTTTTACTGGCAGATAGCTTAATCTTCTGCGGACGTTTTGAGGAGGCATCTGATTTGCTCGACACCTACATTCCGAAACTTAAAGTAAGAAACTCTCTCTGGTGCCTAAAAAATTGGACTCTTGATCTACTAGTGAATGATTTAGGCATAAAGAAACAACAAATCGGTAAAGTTGCCACTACTAAGTTCATCGAAAATGCTAACGAAGACGAAATCATAGAATACATAGCCAAGACAAATGCTATATGCCCAGAATGCTGGTATTCATTAGCTCAAAAGTTTGTTAATGCTCAAGACTACAATAGAGCATGCATTAGCTACTTGCTTTCTGCATTTTCAGATGAACGCTACAGAAATACGTGGATGAACGCATTACAATGTGCCTACAACATAGAAGACCTAATTGCATTTTCTCATTTAATAGAAGTCATTGGTAATAAGTTTGGAAGTGAAGCTATTGGTGAGTTCTTCTCTAACATTCCTGTAGATACAAATGACAATTTTCATGAAAAATTAAGTGACGCTGCATTGCAGGTAATACAGCACTGTGAAGACTATAACAATGAACAAAAAGATAACACGTATGAAATTAGGTTTGGAGATAGCAAGTCAGTGAATACAATTGCACTAGAACGTCATTGATGTAATGAATGAGCAAATTTGGTCACTAAGCTCGAGGCTCTGCTTTAACTCAAGTAATCAGTGAAAGACTAATTTAGCGAAGTCACTGGCACGGCTTTGTCCAGAGTCTTCATAGACCTGACGTTTTACTCGTGGCACTTTTCTCAAAAAGTGCCAGCTAACTCAGATCTGCTCCATTCCTTCTCACCGAAAAAGTTTACTCGTCATATTGCAATCTAATCCCCAACACCTCTAATTAAGTTATTGATTACTAATTGAACTGGGATTGTAAAGGCTGCATTATAGGAGTATCAAAATCGGCTAAAGGCCGTATGAAAAGCGTTAGCTAAATAGGGGAAATATGAACATTTTAGAAAGTTTTTTGGTTGGGACAGCTTCTACAATTGTTGGTGGTATTGTTTTAGCCGTATTCTTCTTTTGGTTGCGTGAAAAATGCTTTGGCGTTGCTGATGTAACGGGCAAGTGGCACTTCAATATGATTACGGAAAAAACAGCATACAACCCATATAAAGGTATGGAATTGCGTTACGTTTGTGTTGTTTGGCGAGAAGGTAATCACCTATACGGTTCTGTTGAAAAGATCTATGAAAAATCTAGTACAGGTGAACGTGAATACGTCGGAAAAAATCGTTCTCGGGGTAAATTGACTGGTGCATATGAGAAAAACTATTTTAGCAAAGACAGAGTTCATATTCATATTAGTGAACAAGGTACTGGTCGCGAGTCAACTAACTATTTCACATTGACGGTTGAAAAGCGGTTGTTGGGTGGTAAATTCTGCTCGTTTGTCGCAGATCAAGAAGGGGCTTCTAGTTGGCAAAGAGAACCGTTTTAAAACTAGTGTATTTGTTATTGTCGCTCCCGATGATTGCCGTAGCGATCTTATGCTACTTGTTTAACCTTGGAAACGTGCGGCTTTATTACAAACAATGCATTAATGCCGCTCGTAAAAATAATAAAACGTATTCAAAAATACTAATTCAATGCCTTTACTTTGGCGAAGATAAACGAGGTCAAAGCCATTTAGGTGTAGATTACATTGGGGTTTTTAGAGCAATTTTGTCTATTGCAAGAGGTCAACTCCAGGGGGCTAGTACTATTGAACAACAGTTTGTACGCACCGTTATTGGCCGCTATGAAAGAACTTTGAAAAGGAAGTTGCTTGAGCAATTACTTTCTCATTTAGTTTGTTTAAGGCTTACTAAGCTTCAAATTGCAGAGAGTTACCTGTCCATTGCTTTTTTCGGTACGCATATGCAAGGTGTGGTCTCGCTATGTGACCGATTAACCCCTAAATCTTATGATTTAAGTTTTTATGCTGGTGTTGTTGCAAGACTCAAGTACCCGCAACCGAAAAGGGAATCTCAAGCATGGGCTACAAAACATCTGAATCGAACAGAATGGATCATGCGCCAATATAATTCTGCTTACAAGCATTTAAGGTTTCAAGATACTTTTTCTAATCTTGTATAAACGATTTAGAGCTATAGGTCTAAATCATTTATGTCCAACAACGAGCTAGCTTAGATCTGTCGGGTGGACGACACTTGTTACCAAGTGCCGTCTCCCTAAGAACCCAGCGTGCAACTTTCACTGCACTAGGCTCAAGCCTCCACAAAGGCATCAAATGATACTCAGCAACTTATAAAGCAGTCGGAGCAGGTTCGTTCCAATAGTTACGAGCTAGCCTTTTGGACTTCCTTTTAGCCAAGTATTCTTGGTATTGAGGGTAAAATGGTGTCACTGCACTTCGGATTTTCACATGCCTTTCTATTGGCACTTTGGCTATTTGGAAGAGATTGAACTGGCAATCCATATCCATGATCTTCTGCCAACTGTGAAACTGCCACTGGCCTTTTCGGTTGATGAAGTATTTTAGGGCGATCCAAGTTTTAGACTTTGTTGGATGACGCCTTTTAGCCCAGTACCATCGTATGGAATAGCTTGTTACCTACATATCCGACTACCTGAAACTTGTCGTCGAAATACACGGAACGGGACGACTCTGTCTCTAAACTGAATTACGCAACAAAGCCCCTAAAAGTCATAAATTATCTTAAATGATTGTCATCCCGCCGTTTATTACCCGATCTTCAGTAATCCTATTTTTTATATTAATATATAAAACCATGAATAAAATTATATCCATTAAAATTATATCCATATATCTTTTTATCATCTTCCTGACAGGTTGTAATTCAGAACTATCAGAAGAGGTTGTAAAACCAACCTTAACGTTAGAACGAATCGATATTAGCGTCTCCTCAGCAGGAACTCGGGGGACAAGTAAATTAACGCTGGCGAAAGGTAACAAACAAACTTTCATTGCAATAGGTCATTATTCTGATCACTCTTCAAAGGTGCTAACTGATTTAAGTATTTGGCGATCCAGTAACGAGAATGTTGGATATTTTGTAGAGTCGGGAAAATTAATAGGCAAAGCATTAGGAGTCCTAAAGATAACGGCCACTAAAGACAACGTCACCAGTAACACAGTGAGCGTGGAGGTCAGCGCCGCGGTCATCACCGCGATTGCGGTCACACTGCCTTCGGTTTCTGTGGCAAAAGGTCAACTGACACCACTAATGGCAACCGCAACCT
>NZ_JBFSUL010000069.1:15090-26955 GCF_041467395.1 Vibrio sp. 10N.247.310.98
ATGATCTGAGTACCGCGACAGTAACGCCGACTGGCTTCCTGTCTGGCGTCAACGTTGGCCAAACAACGATAACCGCCATTAAAGATGGCGTCACCAGTAACACAGTGAGCGTGGAGGTCAGCGCTGCGGTCATCACCGCGATTGCGGTCACACCGCCATCGAGTACCTTGGCAAAAGGTCAACTGACACCACTAATGGCAACCGCAACCTACAGTGATACCACTTCCTCCGATGTGAGCGATTCCGTCACTTGGATGTCGGATGATCTGAGTACCGCGACAGTAACGCCGACTGGCTTCCTGTCTGGCGTCAACGTCGGCCAAACAACGATAACCGCTACTAAAGACAGCGTCACCAGTAACACAGTGAGCGTGGAGGTCAGCGCTGCGGTCATCACCGCGATTGCGGTCACACCGCCTTCGGTTTCTGTGGCAAAAGGTCAACTGACACCACTAATGGCAACCGCAACCTACAGTGATACCACTTCCTCCGATGTGAGTGATTCCGTCACTTGGACGTCGGATGCTCTGAGTACCGCGACAGTAACGCCGACTGGCTTCCTGTCTGGCGTCAACGTCGGCCAAACAACGATAACCGCCATTAAAGATGGCGTCACCAGTAACACAGTGAGCGTGGATGTATATACATGTTCGATCACTGGTGCTTCATGTATTGATATATTCGATACTGGGAGTGGGAAGTTGTTTACCAATTCACCATCAAAAATCGCTCTTCATAGCCTAGGAGGAAGTGTCAATAATGGTTTTACGCAAGAAATTGGAACTTCTGGGCCTGCTGGAGATTTCTTTTGGTTCACCTGGGAGAATGCATCTAGATTATGTGCCACATATAGTAACCAGGGTTTAGCAGGACGCACCAACTGGCGTTTGGCAACAAAAAATGAGTTAAAGTTAGAGCTCTTCAAGACATACGGCAATATGTTCAACGCGCGCGGCTGGCCAGTCAGGAGCAGTTACTGGTCAAGTACAAGTCGTGGACCTGGTTTTATAAATGTAAGCCTCAAGAATGGCAACGAAGGGGCTAGTATGGGAGAAGGGGAGTTGTACGCGTCCTGCGTCTCAGTTCCTTAACGTTTAACGTATGAATTCTTGAGCTTCAAACCTATAACCACCTACTTCGGCAGGTGGTTATCTTTTTCGTAGGTGTACACACACACCCAATAGTATAACTAGCTAATAGCAATAGGTTATTTTAAATGGGAATGCTGGAGATAATTTTCAAATTCCTATTCTTCCACTACCCTTAAAGATTAAACTGCTGTTTTTAAACCGGTTTTTCTTATCTAAAACCTCGAAAATCATCTTGCGCAGATGTACTTATTGAGACTTCCAAATAGCGTATACTACACACGCATCGCTACCCCAATTTCACTGCATAGCAGTGGCTATCCCAAAGAGTTTAAATTCTCTCTCCTAACTCGTGAACGTAAAGTCGCTTACCTGAGAAATATCGAACAGGTTCAATTACTTCATGCTCTTTTCGACAGAGCCAAAGTCACGGCATTAAGTTTTTCTGAGTTCAAAGCTGAGCTTGCTCATAGTATTAATCAGTTACGTCAAAATTCACAAAGTATGAACAATGGGTATCATTGTGCGGTTCTTGCTTCAAATGGACATGCTGATTTTTTTTCTATAAATCGCTCTGAAGAGCTAACTCGCCCGTTTAACATAGTAGGAATAATGAACACCAAAGATCTAAAGTAGACTAGTTAAGTTTTTGTTGTTAACAGTTGTTTTATTTAATGTCGTTAAAGCTAGGGATGGTTATCTTTGGCGCTTGCTCTCTCCCTTTTTTGTTGTATTTTGATGTGAGTGTCATTTAAAAGCTAGTAATGGAGGAGAGTTATGCTTTCTCGACCTCTTTACTTGCTTTACACACATATGTCGAATTGTAGTAACAGGACTACTTTGTCTAACGCGTTAGACTTTTTGGTCTCAGATCAAGTTATGAAGTCACACGATCACACTAAATCGCATTTGATAATTAACCTACCTATTAGGTAACAACAAAATATTGTGGAGAGGTTGAACAAATATTTTTAGTCTCTGTCGCCGCTGTTAGGTGGTTTTTTTAGATCTGAAATATGGAGTATTTAATGAAGAAACGAATTTCTATTGGCCAAATAGTGTCTTTTATTTTTGGCGTTGTTCGGGGTATTAGTCTATTGGGAGAGGTTGCTGATTGGGTCGAAGAATTATTCAAATGGAATTGAGTTTTGGTGAACTATTTGTGTTGTCTGTTGGGGTGTGGTGAATAACTGAAAATACAGGTGCACTTTCACCCCCAAATACAGGCTAGAAATAACAAGATTCTTGGACGTACCATCGCGCCAATCGGCTTTGCTTTGCGCTCAGCCACTTATCACCTCTTCATCAATCCAAAAGGTCAGAGACCCGCAGTTAATGAGTGATTGGCTGTATTGCTTCCAGTTGATTGTTTTGTGACGATGTTTAGGCATAGGGCTATGAGAGGTAGTGGACGTAGCTGAACAGATCGTAGGTTCATGATTTAGTTCCACTGAATTACGCAACAAAGCCAATAACAGTAATAGATCAAAACTGCCGAGCTCGGTCAAGATGGTGCCGTTTTTTTACTGATAAATGAACGCTGGATAATACTATTTTAATTATTAAATTGAGGGCGGAATGACGGATACAATATCGCCTTTCTAAAGTCAGATTTCACTGTTATTTCGTTTTACGAATGGCCCTGAATTCCTAAAAGGTGTGGTGACTTTTTAGTAGTGTGATCCATTTTTCACCCCAACCCCTTTTAATATGGGCGACTTTACCTAATAATATAAAGCCTTAGAGAAAGCACAAATTATGCAAGCGTTTAACGAAGTGGCCCTGTTTCCCCTCAATCCAATCCCACACCCTACGGCGCATTGAAATCAATGCAAATGGTTGTCTGTGAAAAACATAAAGATAATAAAAACAAAAAGTTAAAGATATAATAGTCGCTTAAAGTAACGTGGAAAAATTTTCAGAAATTACACTAATTAGCCGATTAAATTTCAATGGATAAATATATTTTTTCAATGATTATTAATTGATCCCTTATAGGTAAAGCGATGAGAGCGTTTTCAAGGTCCTTTAATTGGAAATCATTGAATGTTGATTGAGCCCTTTATTGACAATGCTTGAAGGGTCTTTTATAAAATTAATTGATTGAAATTTCATTTGAATAACAATGCTTTTAATTGGGATTGAGGAGGGCAATATGACACGTTCTTATCCGCTACAAAGTTCTTTACGTGGAAAGTTAGCGCAAGATTTTAAGACGTTTAGGGATAAGGAAGCATTAAGTGATGCAGAGGCCACACGCCAACTTTTGATGTTGGCACTGCGCATCAAACTCAATGACAGTGAGGATGATAGTCCATCGAACCGTGCGTTGATGGAAGAGATTTATCGTGTCGTTCGTGGCTCATCTGCGATCACTGATGTGGTTCATGGACAAACCTTTGATGGTGAAAAATTATTCCGACAACAAAAAGAATCCAAACCCTTTAGGCAACAGGTGAAATCTGATATCGATAATAAAGTCGATGAGTTTCTGGCAGGCAAAAAAAAAGGGTAGTCCATTGGACACCCCTTTTTCTACCGCTCTAACTCTCTATCTAGTTTATTATCTTGGTCATTGTTGTTGTCACGCTCCTGATTAAAATCAAACGTTTTTTGAGGGGAGGGTTCTTTGCTGTCGAAGTGTTCAAGCTCTTTATCTTTGATTTCTTTTGTGTGTTGATTAATATCAGTGTCCGGCTCGTTGGTTAATGAATCATGGTCTTGAGTGGGTGTGTCGAATTCCTCTTTTTGTTGATGCGTTTGTTGATGGTATTGTTCAATACCCTGTTTAATTTCCTCAAGCATATCGTCAGGTGAAACAAACTGAATATTTCTCCCTGAAAAGTTGGCCATGATTTTTTCAACGTTGTTGGGATTTAAATCAGTATTTCCTTGACTCAGTACAATCACAATGTTCTGTCTGAGTTCATCGGTGGAGATATTCTGAATGTCATTCTTATGATTGACATTGATAATGTCGTATTGGCCTTGATGCGCTTGATTAATAATAAAAGCATTCTCGATTGAGGTACTGATGATGGTGGTGTGCAAATCACTGCCTTGATGGAATCGCGTTATTTGTTTGGATTTCGTGCCTAATATCCGTGGGTTGATGTCGAGTGCCGGATCTTTATTTCCTTGCCCGTCTAAATAAGTCACTTCAATCGCTTTTGTTTCTCCTTTTTTATCGTGAATGTTAGTTATCATTGCCGAGTGAAATGTCTGGTCCTCCGAGGAGTACACTGCTTGATGAAAATGAACATGGTCACTCTTAGGGTGTTCAATACCTAATTTATTGAGGTAAGTTTCGGCTAATGTGCCTGTGAGTGGCTGACTGGTTTGTATATATTCTTTCGCTCTCTCTTCAAATTGTGCCATGTGTTTTGGCGTAGTAGTCAGTAATTGTTCATGTTTAGGGTTGGCGGTGAGTTGGTATTTATTAGGATCATTAAGGATGTTGTGGGCTTCTTTCATTGCCTCCTTATAATTTATTTCCTTATGACTCATCATCAAATTGATTAATGAGCCTTTTTCACCGGTGGTATAGTCTTTAAAATACCCTCGATATTCCCCCGTTAATGACACTTTTAGAGCCGATTTACCGATACCAAAGGTTAAATAGTCACGGTCTGATTTAGATGGGTTCGGTTGTCCCAATAGGTTGATGGCTAAGCTTTCGGTGTATTTAGGGAGCGCTTGGTTGATGTGTTCTTTAAATTGGTTGTAGTCAAAATCTCCGTTTCTATTTTGATAACGTACGTCTTCATGAGGCAGAGCTTTGTCATTAAAGTAAGGGGTACTGTGTGGTGCAATGTTTTCGATGGTTTCAATGGCACTGTGTTTATTGACCTCTTTTGATAACCAGCTCTTCATCATCTGTTTTGGGTTATCGGTAAAAAGTTTGACATGAGTGCTCGCTCGGCTCAAATCGATGTAAGCGCGTCTTAAGTTCGTCAGTGCGCCTTTGCCTTTGAGAGTGGTAATGACGTACTGATACGTCGCTCCTTGCGCCATGTCCGCAGTTCTGGTGTAAGCGTAATCCCAATGCCCATCTTTGAGTTGGTTTGGATTGAGGTTTAACGTTTGCCCTTCTTTCGAAAGCGCGGTGATTTCTTCCTTGGTGGCACGGCTGATGGTGTATTCCACATTGGCTTTAATGCCTCGCGCTTTGTCGGTAAAGCGGGTCATGATTTTATCACCTGTTGAAAGCGGCTTTTCTGATTGAGCGAAGAGTGACGTGTATTTGTGGTCTTTGTTACGTGGCAAAAACGGTTTTGTCTTACCTGTATTCACGTCTTGAAGTGTCACCACTCCGTGCTCCGAATCAATGTGGGTAATGATGTCGTACTCTCCTTGCTTGGTGCTTAAAATGAGCCCTTTCTGATAAGGCATCATGGTGGCTAACTCTTCTTTGCTCTCACCTGTAGAGCGCAATCGGGTGGTGATGATGTTCTCTTGGCCTATCTCTTGTGTTTTCATCAGTCCGACACGAATGTGCTCAGTGATGTGGTCACGCTCATTATTCGTGTAAGCAATGATAAGCGTGTTTTCTCGCGTTTCGGGCGTACGGGCAAGGTAGTCCTGTGCTACAGCGTAAGGCAGCTTTTCGGTGGCAATAAGCTGTGCTTTGCTTTGGTCTTTCGCACTCTCATCGAGGGTGGAGATAATATGTTGCGTGCTACCGAGTGTATCAGGGCTTTGCTGAGAGAGTTTATCGAGGGCGCTGTGTGGCTGCTTATCCACAATGTTGTGTACGGCACCAAGCAGTATTTCATTCTTCTGACGAATGATGTCGGTCATAAAAGCCGTATCGATGAGTCCTTGTCTCATGCTCAATTCAAACGGTTTACCGGCATTAAGAGAAAGCAGCTGCTCTTTATCCCCAAGTAAGGTGGCTTTGGAGCCGCTTTGTAATACAAGGTCGGTGAGCTCTTTGGCTTGTTGGTTGCTGACCATGGAGCTTTCATCGAGGAAGAACAGCGTGTTTTTGTAGTCCTCTGGTAAGGTGATGCCACGTCTTAGGTCGGTCAGTAAGCTTTCCAGCGTTTGCGCTTGTATCCCTTTGCTTTCCAGTTCGCTGACGGCGGCGTGCGTTGGTGCAATACCTATGATTTGTGAAGGTGAGTGTTTACTGGCTTGGCTAGCGTGTTGAATCAATTCAATGTTGGATTCGAGTAGGGTGGATTTACCGGTGCCCGCTAAACCTTGCACGGCCACAAAACTGTCTTTGGTCGTTGAGATAAGGGTGATGCCGTCCTTTTGCCCTTGGGTAAGGCGAGGCTGTGCATCGAGATAATCTCTGACTTGTCTGTGGGTGGCAAACGGCTTGTGTTGATTTTTCCCTTGCTCAATGTTCCGCAAGATGTGCTTTTCGGTATCGAGCGCCGCTTGGGTGGTCCAGCGTGTGCCGTCGCTGTATTCGGCAGAGAGGGTGTCACTGCGCTTGGCGAGCTCTGTTTCAATTTGATCTTTGATTATCGGTTGATTGGCCTCTTCAAAAGCGTAACGGATCGCTTCGACGACTAACTCTTTTTGTGTAAACGCCGCTTCTTTTTCAGAAAGATGACTCAGGGCAAAGTTCAACGCTTTCTCTTGCAGTGGTGAATTTTGCTCTTTGTTTAAGAGAGTGAGGGCTTGCTGGATGTCGCTTTTGACGGTGATGGCGGTGGTGTCAGTCAGGTAGCGGTCGTTGACGCTTTGAGTGTGCATCACTCGCTCGATGGCAGAAAGCTTCACTTCGCTTTTCTCAAGCGCGGCCTGGGCTTTATCGGGGTTGTCGGTAAACACATCGATGCGCGCGCTTTTCTCGGTCAGATCATGGAAGAGCGCTTTGGAGAGCGTAAAGGTTTTGCCTGAAATAAGAGTGTGCGGCCTTGGTTCGATATGACTGGCGGAATGCACATAGTCGTATTTTAGTGGTGCGTCTTTCAGGGCTTCAGCGGGGATGGTTTTCGATTCGCCTTGCGTGTCCGTTAACGTCAGGGTTTCTTTAGATAATCCTGTGACCACGTAACGTTCATTGGCGTTCAACCCAGATGGAAAGTGCTTACTGGTGGTTATGAGGCGTTCACCTTGGTTAACTTGCAACGATTCAGGTTTAAAGACCTGCATGTTGAGGGCTTTGAATCCGGTGGAAGCGGGATCGAGGGTGTATTCTTGTCCATCGGTTTTGCTGAGTACATGGACTCGATTGTTTGTCTTATCCGATGTGGAAACCACTAACTCTTTAGGTTTTCCGTCTTCCCAATGGCGAAGGGTCATGCCCGGCTTGTAGTGTTGCGCTAACTCCTGTTGGGGTTTAGACAAATAATGAGGTTGCTGAGTCAACAAGGTGATGCCGCTGCGGGCAAGTTGACCCTGGTTCTGTAGAGAGGTCCGGATCGCGTCCGTCAATCGTCGTTGTTCAACGTGAGAAGTCGCCAGCACTTGTGTGTCTTCTTTGTTTGATAAGTAGGTATAAGCTCTGGCGAGGGTGCGCGTATCACTGTCGTGCAAGGCAACCTTACTGTCTATCTGTTTGCTGTCTACCCAAGAGTGCGAGACGACGTTGCCTTTGCGGTAAAGCTCGATGGCGTTATAGGCTTTAAAACCTTGGCGACTGGACGTGTTGTTCAGCAAGATGACTTTGCTCCCCGATCCCTTAGCTTTTGCGTTTAAAGCGATCAACTCATTCGCGCTCATTTTGTGGGCGCTGTCGACGAGAAGGACATCTTTGTTGGTCATTGGTAGGTCGGAGTGCAACAAACTATGGACAGAGTGACGATGCTCTTCTTGAAACCGGTGTTTTACCCAGGCTGCGACCGTATGACTTTCACGTTGGATGGTTTGGCTATGACAGTGTTTGTCTTTGGCGTTTTGTGACACTAAGTGGACACGTTTACCGACATGGTTGCCGACGTTCAATAGGTTTTGCGCGATTTGCTCACTGTTGCCAAACACATTGACCACATGAAACTGTTTGGTGGACTGGTAAATGTCCGCCACCTTTTGGCAGTTGCCTTGAGTGAGGGTCAGTTTATCTAACGTAGCGTCATTGACGGGAGTACGCATATGGTGCGTACGCCCTTTGCTGGCCGCCATTAACGCTTGTTCGGTTTTCAGCATGGTTTGAGTGGTGTATTGACCTTTCATGGAAAGGGGGAGAAGCGCCCCGTCTTTCACCCATTGGTCTGCGACCACTTTAAGGTCGATTGCATTGGCTTGTACGCCGCCCTTGGTAAACTCGGCCGCGGCTAATTCTATGATCTTTTGCAGTTTTAGTGCCGTGTTGTATTGCCCCAAGTGTTCAACGGCGCGACTAAACGCGTCTTTAGCGATTTGTTCAGGGTGATGCTCTTGTTGAGCGATGCCGAGGGCGTTTTTAACCAAGTCTTTGGGCTGATAGCCTTTGTTGCACACCGTTTGTTGCCAGCGAGTATTGAGCTCGGCCTCACTTTCGTAGGTTTTGGCTTTGCGAGTATCGAGTGCGGCTACATCTTTTGCCGCTTGCGTCCCCCCAAAATCTAAGGCTTGTTGGTCGAGCTGTTGTTTGCGAGTAGAAAACGTATCAAGGAGGATTTGAGGGAGGCCTTTGGCTTCAAATTGGCCGTTACCCAATCCTTGCATTTGATAACCCATTTGTTCGCTCTC
This sequence comes from Vibrio sp. 10N.247.310.98, assembly GCF_041467395.1. Classification (NCBI taxonomy): domain Bacteria; kingdom Pseudomonadati; phylum Pseudomonadota; class Gammaproteobacteria; order Vibrionales; family Vibrionaceae; genus Vibrio; species Vibrio sp. 10N.247.310.98. The sequence goes on from NZ_JBFSUL010000069.1 coordinate 23,808, forward strand.
TTTGGCAAGCTGACTCTGGTAAAGAGCGGTGTAGTACTTTTGGAAGTGGTAAATGCGCTCGCCTGTTCCATTGATGACGCCGCCTTTTTGTTTGAGAGAAGAGGCGAGTGTACGCAGTTGCCCTTGTTTGTCGCGCGTCATGTTTGCCGTCAAAGCGTGGGAATGGAGTTGTGGGTCGTTTTCACGACTGGTTTTATGGCGCACGACCGCAAAGGCCATGGATTCGGTATTGATGAACTCACGAGCGCCTTCGTCATTGATGTGCGTGGCTTGTGCTACGTCTTTTTCTAATTGCGAGAGCGCGAATTTGACCGCCGTGTTATGCGCATCGATTAAACGTGTGTCACCCCCGACGAGAGCAAGTACACTGACCGATTTTGGCGCAGAAAAGGTTAGGTCAAACCCCGATTTATGATCGTCGCGTTTGCCTTTGATGGTTTCATGGCCTAGGTGTCCAGATAAAACGGACTCTAACGTTTTTTGGTCAACCGGTTTACCGAGTAGGCCTGCTTCTTCGGCTAACTGACCATGCCAAAAGGTGTTTTCATTGGTACTGTTTTCTTTGAGGTAGTAGTTGTCGTTGCTGTCTTTTTCGAGAGAAATGTCAGGGGTCTCTTGGGTGTTTTCTTCGTTTAAGTAATACTTGGCGGCGCCAGAGGCGGATTTAAGAGGGCTAATGGACATCATAAGGTGTTCTCCTTTTTTTGGGGCGCAGCAAAGCCGCCACGTCAGCGGAATGCCGGTGAGTTGGGTGTGGTACGAATGGGTTAGCGGACGGCGTTGATGTGAATGAAAGGGTGGTAAAGGGTTTTTACAGGGGAGGGTAAGATTGTGTTCGGTCTCTAAATGTTCCTTGATGTTTCATTTCGTGTGGTTAATCGTACATCTCGCCCGTTTCTGCTTGTGTCATGGACGCCTCTTCGGTTTCTCGCTGTAGTGCATTTTGTGTGTTTTCAGCGAGCTGTTGGTTTTGGGCAGCGTTATTGGTCGGGTTTTCCTTTTTCGGTGCTTTGGCAAGGGTTTGTTTTTGATGGGTTCTGGTTTGCTGCTGCTCTTCTTCGTTTTCATAGGTACTTTGCTGAATGGCGAGTAATCGGTTTCTTTGGGTTTCATCGAGTTCATGCAAAGCAATTAACTCATGAAAAATCAAGGCTTGGTCGATACTCTCCATTGCTTTCCCGCCTGGTAGGTTGCGTTTGATGAAGGAGGGTTGGAGATTGCTCATGCGGTCGTACTTCAGTTGCAGCTTAGTGATGAGCATGGAGTTAGGGGTGCGTAAGTAACACTCTAAATCATCCAAACCTTGGATTTGGGCAGGAGAAACCACAGGACGCGTTTTGTTTTGGTGGCCAAGTGAGACACCGTCACGCAGTGCGTTCGCCCCGTAAGAAATATTTTCTCGTGAGATATCGATTTCTTGCTCACCAAGATCATCCGAGGAAATGGTGGCCATCGCTTTTGAAGGGGCGCGGAAGAAAAAGCGCGTGTTGAGCAAATCAAAAATGACTCTCGCCGCGTTGCGCCCGTAAGTGGTTTCTAATTGAGCGTAAGATTGCAAACCCAGTAAATAACATCCTCCAAATTTACGCACTTCAGAAATAATGTGCGTGAGTTCAGGCAGTTTATGTAACGTAGGCATTTCATCGATGATCACCCAAATTCGGCGGTCGTCATCGGGCTCCATTCCTAGAATGGCGTTGGAGGCAATCGCAAGCCACATCGAGATCAGTGGTCTGAGTGCGGTGTGTTGTCTTGCGTTACTCGATAGGAATAAAAATCCTTGCTGGGATTCATCTTGCACCCAATCTGTGATCGAAAATGGCGCCCGTTTATGGTGGCCTTGTGCGTCTTTTTCATCCAAACCATGTAAGTAACGTAATGACTTAATGTAAGTCGCTAGTACCGATTTGATGGAGATAGCTGTCTTCTCGATACTTTTCGAGACGAGGGAGCTAGCTTCGGTGTCTTTTAAGTGTTCACCTAGCGTGGAAAGCTCCGACGTTAAGATAATGTGCAGCAAATTTTCAATGGTACATTTGTGTTTGTCATCGATCATCATTTGATAGGTGGTTGCTGCGAAAATGGTTCGTGCGGAATCCACCCAAAACGGGTCGCCTTCGCCGTGTTGCGGAATAAGCGCGGCCGCGAGCGATTCAAAGTCAGGGGCTTCTTTGGCATCACTCCAAATATCCCATGCAGCGCAACGCTCATCGAAGGGATTTAAAATCACGTCTTTATGAGGGTCATAGAATTTACTGACAAAATCGCAGCCTTTATCGTAGATGATGGCTTTATCGCCTCGCGCCCGTATCCAGCGCAATAACTTGCGAATCGCAACGGATTTACCTGCGCCTGTGGTGCCGTCAATCATTAAGTGCTTGACCTCAAACCTATCAACAAAAAGCTTGTGACCATCGAGTGCAAAAGGAGAGAGTTTTTTCTTCTTTTTCAGCTCTGCGGTGACGGCTTTAGGCTCAGCCAATTGAAAGCCGCGAATGTGGTTATCTTCGCTTTGCTCTTGCCCTTTTCTCTTAAACCAGTGGTTGATAATCACAAACAGCACGGTGGAAGTGGCCACAGAGACCAGTAGGCCAATGAACAGGGCTTGCAGCAATTCTTGGTAGCACTGTGACAAGATGGGGTTTTGCAGTTGTTGGCCAAGGGTGCTGCTGTAGCGTTGATCTTCCCATTCGACCACTACGTTGCGCTTTAGGCTAAAACCTAATTTGTTGAATAGCCAAAATAGACTGTAGTAGTAGGCACCGGTTAATGTGCTGGCCGAGGTGAGGAGGTAAGTAGTGATAAGCCCGAGCAAGGCCGCGAAGATATTGAGGTACTTGATTGTGGTTACGTTCACTTGCCACCACATTCGAATGTTATGGAAAGTGATTTGACCACCACGAGTCGTAGACATAGAAAAACTCCTTGTGAAGGAAAACAAAAAAGCGCCCACACTGAGTGAGGCGCTTTTGTTCGGTAGAATGAAATCAGGAATAAGGTGACAGGTTACAAAGGAGGTGTATTACGAGTGCCAAGGCTAAGGGACGACAGAATTGTTTGGTGCTCGCATTAAGATTGACCAGTTTCAAAACGTTTTTGTCGAGTAGACGACACTTGTTACCAAGTGCCGCCCCTCTAAGAACTGTAC